>JAZUFS010000236.1:0-14632 GCA_045640805.1 Treponemataceae bacterium | reverse complement strand
AGCTTTCCTGTGCAGAGTGTTCCGGCTGGAAGGCCGAACTCTTCGCCGATTGCAGCGCGTACAGAAGGAGCAATTGATACAACTGGTGTAAGCTCTGGATCAGCAACCTTTGTGAAGACGTCTTCAATCTTGTTGCGTGTTGTGATAGCGCCTGTAGGACAATGTGCAGCACACTGACCGCAGCGGATACATGGGCTGTGTGCCATGTCTACGCCGGCAACTGGTCCGATAACTGTCTTGTCACCGCGTCCTGTGTACTCAAGAGCCCATACGTTCTGCATGATCTGGCAAGCCTCAACGCAGCGGCCGCAGTTGATACACTTGTCGCGGTTAAGTACGATTTCTTCATAAGAATCATCGACTGGCTGATTCTTGAGAATCTTCTTGAAGCGTGGTGCCTGGCGCAGACCGAAGTCAGCAGCAAGGTCCTGAAGTTCGCAGCTTCCGCTTCTTTCGCACTGCAGACAGTCAGACGGATGATTTGAAAGAATCAGTTCCAGAACTGTGCGGCGTGCCTTTGTAAGCTCGAGGTCGCTTGTTACGATGTTCATGCCAGGTGTACATTCTGTACAGCAGGCACGAGCCATACGTGCGCGTCCTGTGCGCGGGTCTACGTTCTTAACAACGCAGATACCGCAAGAAGCCCATGCTGGCAGGTCTTTGTTGTAGCACAGTGATGGAATCTTAACGTTCATCTGCTGTGCAGCCTGCAGAATGGTCGTACCTGGTTCTACAGATACTTCTTTTCCATTTATTGTAAGAGTAATCATTCTCTGCACCTCATTATTTCTTGTAAATTGCGCCGAACTTACAGTTGTTCATACAAGCACCGCACTTCAGACACTTGCTCTGGTCAATTGTCTTCCATGGCAGCTTCTTGCCTTCCTTAACTTCACCCTTAGCGTTGTTAACGATAGCGTTTCCAGGGCAGTTCTTAGCACAAAGGCCGCAGCCAATACACTTGTTCTCGTCGATTGTGAACTGCAGGAGCTTCTTGCACTTTCCTGACTGGCACTTCTTTGCTTCGATATGATCAAGGTATTCCTGGCGGAACTTCTTGATTGTAGAAAGTGTCGGGTTAGGAGCTGACTGACCGAGAGCACACAGTGAGCATGACTTCATAGCCTGTCCAATGTCTTCGAGCTTCTGGAGGTCATCGAGTTCGCCGTTGCCTGATGCAATCTTATCGAGGATTGTGAACATCTGGCGTGTACCGATACGGCATGGTGAACACTTACCGCAAGATTCATCAACACAGAATTCCATGTAGAACTTAGCAACGTCGACAACACAGTCGTCTTCGTCCATAACGATCATACCACCGGAACCCATCATTGAGCCGAGGCGTGTAAGAGCACCGAAGTCGATTGGTGTATCCAGGTTGTCAGCTGTGATGATACCACCGGATGGTCCACCAGTCTGAACGCCCTTGAATGCCTTTCCGTTCTTGATGCCGCCGCCGATTTCATAAATGATTTCGCGGAGTGTTGTTCCCATTGGAACTTCAACCAGACCTGAGTTCTGGATCTTACCTGTAAGAGCGAATACCTTTGTTCCCTTTGAGTCGTCTGTACCGATCTTGTTGAACCAGTCAGCGCCCTTTGTAAGGATAACAGGGATGTTAGCCCATGTTTCAACGTTGTTGATGACTGTTGGTGCGTTCCAAAGACCGCACTGTGCTGGGAACGGTGGCTTTGGTGTTGGCATACCGCGCTTTCCTTCGATTGAGCGCAGCAGTGCTGTTTCCTCACCACAGACGAAAGCACCTGCACCAAGGCGGATCTCGATATCAAAGTCGAATCCTGAACCGAGGATGTCCTTTCCGAGAAGACCCATAGCCTTTGACTGCTCCATAGCAATCTTGAGGCGGTCTACAGCGAGAGGATACTCAGCGCGGATGTAGACGAAACCTTTGTTTGCACCGATTGCCTTACCGCAGATTGTCATAGCTTCAAGGATTGAGTTCGGGTCACCTTCAATTGTGGAGCGGTCCATGTAAGCTCCCGGGTCACCTTCATCAGCGTTACATACAACGTACTTTACGTCGCCTGTAGCCTTCATACCGGCTTCCCACTTCATACCTGTTGGGAATCCAGCACCACCGCGTCCGCGAAGGCCTGATGCCTTCAGTTCAGCGATAACGTCCTCTGGCTTCATGTCGAAGAGAACCTTCTCGAGAGCGAGGTAACCGTCGTTAGCGATGTATTCTGTAATGTCTTCCGGGTTGATGAGACCGCAGTTTCTGAGAACGATACGTTTCTGCTTCTTGTAGAACTCAATGTCCTCACCCTGAGCAGCTTCCTTACCGTTTTCCTTGTAAACAAGGCGTTCAACCTTAACACCCTTAACCATGTCAGACTCAACGATTTCACGTGCGTCTTCAGGCTTTACTTCTACATAGAGTGTGTCATCCGGCAGAACCTTGACGATTGGTCCCTTTTCACAGAAACCGAAACAACCTGTCTTCTTTACTGTTACTGTGTCTTCAAGCTTGAATTCCTTGAGGGCAGCAACGAGGTTGTCATAAATCTTTCCTGAGTTTGAAGAAACACAGCCTGTACCGCCACAAACGAGAAGAACCTTTCCTTCGTTTGTCTTCTTGAGCATTTCAAGCTTCTTTTCTTCACGGAGTTTGTTCAATGCTTCGCGTGTGATCTTTTCCATTTCTGTTATCCTCCAGATTACTTTCTGTACTTGTCCAGAATGCCTGCAATCTGGTTCTTGGTGAGCTTACCATAAACTTCACCATTTACTGACATAACAGGTGCGAGACCACAGCAACCGATGCAGCGGACTGGTTCTACAGAGAACAGACCGTCATCTGTTGAGATTTTTTCTTCAGTGAGACCAAGAATAGAGCGTGCTTCATCAATAAGGTCCTGGCCACCCTTCAGGTAGCAAGCAGTTCCCAGACAAATGCTGATCTTGTTCTTTCCAGGGCGCTGTGTTTTAAAGAGGTGATAAAACGACATAACGCCGTAAACGCGTGCAAGCTGAGTGCCTGTGCGTTCTGCTACAGCAGCAGCTGCTTCTTTGGAAATGTATCCCTGCTCTTCCTGAACCTTGTGAAGGATCATGATAAGATTGCCGGGCTTTGTCTTCCATTCATCGATAAATGCTTCAAGTTCCTTTGAGAACCCTGCATTTGTAACGTAAGCCATGTAGACCCCCAAGTCTATCTATAAATTTTGTACTAATTAGTATACTTAGTTTTGTCAAAAAATACAAGGATAGATTGGGCTTGTGTGAGCGTAAGGAGTGAGGAAAGTGGCAGTGAAATCTGTGTATTTCCGCCGTTTTTTGAGGATGTGGCTTTAAGGATGGCTGGGACTGACACGGATGTGATTGTTCCCGGTACGGATATGCTTAGTGTGAACCGTGATGACTTCAATTCCATGGCAAGCTGATTGCCGTAGACTGCGGCGACGAGGTCCTCGTATTCTGCAGGCGGCATTGTTTCGCCCGTGAAAAGCGGCGCCATGAAAAGTTCAGTGTATGAAGCTGTCTCTTCCGGAAGTAGAGACACGATGTATTGCGCCGTTTCAGGTGACAGTCTGAATGACAGCGTTCCCGTGTCCGTCACGTTGATTGCATCCGGACAGCCTGCCAGAATGCCGGCAGCTTTGTCGGGA
This sequence comes from Treponemataceae bacterium, assembly GCA_045640805.1. GTDB lineage: Bacteria > Spirochaetota > Spirochaetia > Treponematales > Treponemataceae > Treponema_I. Next base: position 11,000 of record JAZUFS010000236.1, on the reverse strand, counting down.
CCAGTCGACAGTGAGAACTGTGAGCCTGTCTGGGCAATTTCTGCTGCGGTAAGGCCTGCTGCCTTCAGCGATTTTATGGCGGGAGCAGTCTGAATGGTGCCCATCTGCTGACCGGTAAGTGCCGTAAACGTCTTTGACAGTTCGGCGCCGGTACCGCTTTCAAACTGCATGCTGATGTTGTACTCAGGTGTCAGTTTTACAGACAGGGCAGGCGAACAGCCCGTAAGTATGAGGATAAAGAGAAAAACTGCAGAAAATGTGATGCGGCGTAATTTCATATCACCAATTAAACACCTGGTTACAGGGGAATGGTTACACGAAGCCCTGTCGTCATGTACAGACCTGACGCAAATGCATCAAGCGGACCGAGTGCTGCTCCCTGTGCGTTGTTGAATATGGTGTAGGAAATATCCTGAATGAGTCTTGTTTCAAGTCCGAACATTTCAAAGGAGTTTGTCATCCATGAAAAACCAAGGATTCCAGGAAAAATTGACGCGGTAATTTCGCGCTCTGAGCCGTCAAGCACCGGAGTTCCGATTGTAAATACCGGACCTGCATAAAAGCGCAGGTGTTCACTTGTGGAAAGACTCAGGACGATGGGAAGCTGAACAATATGCATGGTTGGATCCCAGCGTACTTTTAAGGCAAGTCCCGGTGCGAGGTTTGCTTTTGGGTAAATGCAGCAGAAGTCGAATGTACCGCCGCGGATATTGAGTTTGAAGCCACGCGGAGAAAGAAAACTCCAGTTAAGTGCTGCCGAAGCGTTGTATGTAAGTGAGGAAAAGAAGCCGCCCACAGAAGATTTTTCGTCTGAAGATGCATTTCCTGAAGCAGCGGCCGTCGCCTTGGAATCGTCTCCTGTAACATTTGACGTGTCAGCCTCTGCTGTTTTTGCACTCTGTGTTGATGGCAGCAGCTGTCCTACGGCGCAGTATGCCTTGCTCCAGTAACTTTCACGCAGTGATGAAATGATGACGCCTGTATTGGGGCCGTCGCTCACCGCATGGATGAACTGGTCGTTCCCGATGTAGATGGCGACATGTGAAATTTTGTCACCGACAGTCTTGAAGAACAGCAGGTCGCCTGCTTCTTTTTTTGAGTCAGCAACAATTTTCACGTAATCGTACAGCTGGGCGGCTGTCCGTGGCAGATCCATGTTCAGGGCTTCTTTACCGACGGTGAAAACAAGGCCGGAACAGTCAAAACCTGATTTATCAGTACCGCCGGATACGTACGGAACACCGATATATTCTTTAGCCTTCGTAATGAAAGCCTGGCGCTGCTGCTCAGCTTTTGCCGTGTCTGCAGCGAACAGTGAATTTGCAGCAATCAGCAGGAATGCTGCCAGGATAAACAAGTATTTCTTTGATGGGCGCATAGTAAAAGTATATGTCATATAAGTGATTAAAACAATGTTTTAACGGCAAAATTACAAAATTGCAAAAAATGTCATTAAAAGACTAGATAAAAGGGTCGGAATGGGTGTATCTTTATAGTATGAATAAATGCATGGACTATAAGAAAACAAAGCCTGAAGATTTTGAGCACACCCGTGCCATTGCTGAATTCAGGGGAAAACTGTTTGAAGGCGACTGGCCGACACTGCCGGAAATGTTCCGCATTACGGCTGCCAGATATCCTGAGCGTAACTGTTTTACGGTTTTTGAACCCGACCGCATTACGCTGACGTATGCAGAAGCACTGAAAAAAATAGAAATGCTTGCTCAGTGGATGATGGAAAACGGTGTGAAAAAAGGCGACCGTGTTGCTGTTACCGGCAAGAACTCTCCTGAATGGGCTGTTGTGTATCTTGCTGCAGGATTTGCCGGTGCCGTCATTGTCCCGATAGATAACGGCCTTCATGAGCCCGAAGCAGAAAACCTGCTCAAGGCATCTGGTGCAAAACTGATTTTTGTTGATGAAGAGAAATACGACTACTTTGACGGTAAGGCTGCAGAATTGGGAATTACCGTTCGTGCGCTGAACAAGAAGCGACCTGAAACATACGTCTACAATCTTGAGCCAGAGGGCACATATAAGCAGACTGTGGAAAATACGCCATCAGGAGATGACCTGTGTGCCATCCTGTTTACCTCAGGAACTACAGGAAACCCGAAAGGCGTCATGCTGTCACATTCCAACCTGGTCATTGACTGCTACATGATTCAGTCGCACATGTACATTTATTCCACGGATGTATTCTACGCATTGCTGCCAATCCACCACGCATACACGATGCTTGCCGTTTTCATTGAGTCTTGCTCCGTTGGTGCGGAACTTGTGTTCGGCAAATCCATGGCAGTCTCAAAGATGCTCAAGGAACTGAAGGAAGGCAAGATAACCATGCTGCTCGGCGTTCCGCTGCTGTTCAACAAGCTGCTCGCGGGCATCATGAAAGGCATTAAGGCAAAGGGACCGGTTGTGTACGGTTTCATGCGCATCCTTATGAGCTTCTCGTACATTACGAAGAAAGTGACAGGTCACAATCCCGGAAAGAAGCTTTTCAAAGCTGTACTTGATAAGGCAAGTCTCGGCAGCCTGCGTATCGCCATCTGCGGCGGTGGTCCGCTTGCTCCAAGCATCTTCAAGATTTACAACGAAATGGGCATAGACTTCGTTCAGGGTTACGGCCTTACGGAAACATCGCCGGTTATTGCGCTGAATCCTGTCTATCACTTCAAGATTGCCAGCGTCGGAAAATACTTCCCTGACTGGATGGATATGCGCATTGCCGATCCGGATGAAAACGGCGTTGGTGAAGTGCAGGTTATCGGTCCTTCTGTAATGCAGGGCTACTACAACATGCCGGAAGAAACAGATGCAGTTTTCACAGAAGACGGCTGGTTCAAGACCGGTGACCTTGGAAAGCTTGACAGCGAAGGTTACCTGTACCTTGCAGGCCGCGCAAAGAACCTGATTGTTACAGAAGGCGGAAAGAACGTTTTCCCAGAAGAGATTGAGAACGCTTTCCAGCTTGTAGACGATATTGAGCAGATTACCGTTCAGGGCTACGTCATTAATGAGGAAACCAAGTCAGAGGCCGTTGAGGCGCTTATTTACGCGTCAGATACTGCATACAGCCGTCTTGGTGTGACACGCGGAACTCCTGAAGGCGATGAGGCAGTCCGCGCCGCCATTCAGGAAGCAGTGGACAAGGTCAACAAGACAGAGCAGCCGTACGCGAGGATCACAAAACTCACGATGCTTGAAAAGCCGCTCGAGATGACAACTACAAAGAAAGTTAAGAGACAGTATAAAAAGTAAAAAAATAGTGAAAGCAGAAAAGATCCGGGCCGGCTTCTGAAAAGCCGCAGGGGCAATAAAAAAGACAGCCGAAGCGAATTGCTTCAAATGGCTGCCTTTTTTTGTGGAAAATGTGCTTTTGCAGCACATTTCAGTTATTTGAAGATTGGAGTGAAGATATCCAGATATCCGAGTACGAATACTACTAGGATAATCAGAGGAGCTACCCACTTCAGATAGAACTTAATCCATTTTGCTTTAGGGAATTTAAGTCCTTCGCCTGCATCAGCTTCTGCAATGAAGTTGTCCCAGCCCCAACCTTTTTTGTGCATACAGAAGCACAGGAAGATGAGTGAGCCAATCGGCAGCAGGTTCTGGCTTACGATGAAGTCTTCAAAACCGTCAATTGATCCAACTGGAGTTCCTGCAAAGACATTTGACCATATGTTCATACCAAGGGCTGCAGGAGTTGCAAGAATAAGCATTGCGACAAAGTTAACGAGTACTGACTTCTTGCGGCTCCAGCCGAACTTGTCCATTGGGAAAGCAACGATGTTTTCAAAAACTGCAATGACAGTAGAAAGAGCTGCGAAACTCATGAACAGGAAGAACAGAGAGCCGACAATCCGGCCGACTATTGGTCCCATCAGGTTGAATACATTTGGCAGAGACATGAATACGAGACCGACTTTCTGGTCTGGTTCCATGCCGAAAGCAAATACTGCAGGGAAAATAATCAATCCAGAGAAGAGGGCTACGAAAGTATCAAGTCCGATAACGCGGAGTGCCTCACCATTAAGTGAATGGCTCTTGTCGATATATGAACCGAAGATTTCCATTGATCCGATACCAAGTGACAGTGTGAAGAATGCCTGTCCCATAGCAGCGTAAATAGTCTCAAGAAGGCCATGCTCACCACCTGCCAGAGCTTTGAAGTCAGGCTTGAGGTACCAGGCATATCCTGCGCTGCTTCCCGGAATGAAGATGACGTAGATTGCAAGACCGATCATAATGACGATAAGTGCGCTCATCATGATTTTTGTAATGCGTTCTACACCATTCTGAAGACCGAGGATACATGTGCCGAAACCGATGACGATGGCGACAACCATCCATGCGATAAGGCTGCCCGGATTTCCAACTGTTTCATTAAAAACGTTTGGAACTTCAGCAGATGTCATGCCTGTGAAACTTCCACCAAGTTCAAGGAAGAAATATCTCAGGAACCAACCTGTTACAACTGTATAGAACATCATCAGCAAGTAGTTGCCCGCTACAGCGAAGCCGTTGTACCAATGCCACTTTGTTCCTGCAGGTTCCAGCTCTGTGAAAGCGCCTGCCATACTCTTGCGTGAAGCACGTCCGACTGCAAATTCACAGACCATTACTGGAAGACCAAGAATTGCAAGGAAGATGATATACAGAAGAACGAAGGCTGCTCCACCGTATTTTCCTGTAATGTAAGGGAAGCGCCATACGTTTCCAAGGCCGATTGCACAGCCGGCTGAGAGCAGCAAAAATCCTAAACGGCTGCCCAGGGTTTCTCTTTTTTGTTCACCCATTTTTTTCTCCTCTTTTTTCCACCGCGAGTCTCTTTTAAGGGAGTAGAGGTCGCGCTCCTCGTGTGGACTATTCTATAATAATATATCGGAAATTGCGTTTCTGTCCAGCATTACGATATGCCGTGTTACGGAGTTTCATGACATCCGCTTTCTGAAAATGTTTACGTAACAGGTTTGTACTGTTATAATGGTAAGAAATGAGGAGTTTACAGAAAGCGAATGCGTAAGCCGCTTAAAACCGTTGTCGCCAATTATTTGATTCTCTGTGCAGCTTGTTTTCTGGGATGCCTGCTTGTTCTGCAGTTCAGCATGAAGTCGGCAGAACGACTTGATGATGCGTCTCTTTTTCTGAATTCGGGCTGGACGGTGACTGTGCATGGCGAACGCTATGAAAACGCCGACATTTCGACGCTTATGTTCCCGGTAACATCTACAGGGGACACGGTTGTCATGGAGAACGTACTCCCTGAGACTGATGCCGAAAATCCGATTCTGCGTATATACGAGTGGTACAGTACCATCGATGTCGAACTTGGCGGTAAATCCGTTTATTCGTGGGGTCATGACCTTTACGAAGATGGCAGGAGCGTCGGTTGCGGCTGGCATTTCGTCGAGACAGGAAGCTATCCGGCAGGGACTGCGGTGAAGATTGTTCTGACGGTCACAGAACCGCGGTCGTTCAGTTCCCTCAAGTCTGTGTATTTCGGTGATGTATCTAAAAGCTATTCCTCCTATTTCATCAGCAAGATGTTCATCCTGAGTTGCTCTCTGTTTTTCGTCGTACTTGGTATACTTGGTGCCGTAACTGCCATCATCATGGTATTCCTTAAAAAGAAATGGCGTGATCTGCTCATCCTGTCAGCATGTTCGTTCTGGCTTGGTCTTGTCGTAATGCACAATAACGGCTGCATGGTTCTGCTGACTTCCAATTTCCCGCTCATCACCTGGATGGAGCATTTTTCCATCATCTGCATGGACCTGTCTTTCCTGGCACTTATGTACCACACCATGTCTGTCGAAGCATGGCAGCGCAAGACAGTTTGTGTGCTGACAATCGTTTTCGGAATATATGCTGTGACTGCACTGACCCTGCATGCCCTGAACATCATCCATCTTCCTGCGACCCGTATTCCGCTCATCGGTCTCATTGGCATTCAGGCAGTTTTTTCGCTCATCGTCGTCATTACCAATCTTGTGAAGACAAATTCCGGTCTTGTTGTTCCGTCTCTGGGATTCCTTTCCATGGTAGCTGCCATTATCATTGACCTGCTGCGGTACAGCATCGTGAAGTACACGTCATTCCAGTCAGAATATACAAAAGGAAGCATGCTTGCGTTAGGCGCGCTTCTTTTTCTTATCAGCATGGGTGTCAACTTCATATCTGAGGTTGAGGTATATGCCGAAATGAAGGCAGACGACGACATGAAAGCCCGTCTCGATGCAATGACCGCCGCGTTTGATGCCGCTGTGCATATTGAGGCCCCTCAGACAGCAGGCCTGCTCGAGGAATTGGAAAATGACAGTCAGTCAATGACATGAAATATGAGGAAATTAGAAAATGACGTTTTTTGGAGCACTGATCCGTACAGCAAATTATCTCATCCGTAAGCAGAAATACAAGAGACAGTGTCTGAAACTTGAGAAAACCGGCGATATTGCAGGTCGTGATGCGCTTGTTCATGTTCATGTTCCGGATTGGGCACGTTACATGGTCAGTCTTATGGGATGTAAGAAAGCCGAAGTTACGGTCATTGGAAAAGAGAACATTCCGGAAAACGGCGCTGTCGTGTTTATTGGCAATCATCAGAGTTATCTTGATATTCCCGTCATGCTCGGCTATTCAGGAAAGAACCTGGCGTTCATTTCCAAGGCGGAAGTGCTGAAAGTACCAGTCCTTTCAACATGGATGAAACTCATGCAGTGTGTGTTCATGGTACGTGAAAGCCCCAGGCAGTCTGTTCAGGCAATGAATGACGCTGTAGAAAATGTGAAGAAAGGCTATTCCATGATGATTTTCCCTGAAGGTCACAGAAGTAAATCTGATGAAATAAAGGAATTCCATCCGGGGAGTTTCAAACTGGCATTCCGTTCTGAAGCGCCGATTGTGCCGGTCACGATTGATGGCACCTGGCATCTGTTTGAGGAGAACAGACGTCCGGCTCCTGCTTCAGTGACACTGACATTCCACGAGCCGATTCCCACGGCGGGGCTTAGCAGGGAACAGCAGGCAGAAATTCCGGGAAAGGTTTTTGAGACAATCAAGGCGGATCTGCCTTTTTACAAAAAAGCAGAGGATGAGTAGCAGGCATGTTCAATCCGCGCATTCCAAGACGAAGATACATATCATTACTCTTTGTGATACTGCTGATTCTCGTAGTGGGTGCGGCAATTTCTGGCGTGTATCTTGTCCGTAATATTGAAAATAGTCTTTCAAGAGAAACAGAAAAATATGTCCGCATCGTAAATAAGAAAACGGCAGCTCTTGTTCAGGACAGAATGGAGACGGCCCTCAAGAACCTGATGTCCATAGCGGATATGATGGATTACGAGAATGTGGAAATAAACGACGTTTTTTTTGATTTCCTTGAGAACGAGCGCGTCAAGAAGGGCTTTACCCGTATGTCACTTGCTGACCTGGACGGTTCATACAGGACAACGGACCGCCTGACAATGAATGTTTCTGAGCGTCCTTATTTCCAGCAGGCACTGAAAGGATTTCCTGCAATTTCTGACGTCCTTGTTTCCGGCGTCAGTGGTCAGAATGCAATTATATTCGCAGTGCCGGTTTACAGACATGGCAGGCTTTCGTATGTATTGACCGGTACCCATGAGTTCTGGTCTCTTCAGGATTTCTTTTCACGGGGAACGTTTGAGGAAGCTGGTGACACGTACATAATCGACAAGGACGGCAACATCGTGCTGAGTTCAGTTGATTCCGAAGTCCAGCTCGCCAGAGGAAAGCTCCTTGATATCATTCTGGAAGAAGATACACAGACAATAAGTCTTTACGAAGAAAAGATGTTGCAGACGATAGAAGCTGACATTGAAGGTTCTGCCATGGTAGAGACTGACGGGGAGCCGGTTTACATAGGATACTGCCCGCTCAGTTTCAACAACTGGTATCTGGCAACTGTCTACACGGGAGACATTTCCTCGCTCAATTCTGACATGATAAAGAGACTGCTGATTGGAAGTCTTTCTCTTATAGCGCTCCTTATCGTCATTGTTGCAATTACTTTCCTGCTGCAGATAAACAATCAGAAGAATCTGCTTGAGCTGGCTTATAACGATACCGTTACAGGCGGACACAACGAAGTCTGGTTTGCAGAGCAGTTCAAGGACCAGCTGCTTCGTTCTCAGGATGGCAGTTACGCGCTGCTTGCAGTAAATATCGAGAAATTCAAAGTATTCAACGACGAATTCGGACACGAAACAGGAGACAGACTGCTCAAGACAATACATACGGAACTGAGTGCAATGCTCCAGAAGGATGAATACGTTTCACGCACCATTTTCGATCTGTTCTGCGTTCTGATCCGTTTCAGTTCTGAGCAGGAACTTGAAGACAAGCTTGTGGAGTTTGTGTACCGCATCAATGATTTCAATGAAAATATCGGCAGGAAATATTTCCTGACATTCCGTGTCGGCGGGTTCCATATTTATGACAACACGATAGATTATCATGTAGCCCTTGACCGCGCACTTCTTGCATCAGGCAAGGGAAAGAAACTCTGTGATGGCCTTTTGAATATGGGTTTCTTCAGTGATGTTACACGCCGTCAGCTCATCGCGGAAAAGAATCTTGAAAACTGTATGGAGCAGGCACTTACGGATGGTGAGTTTGAGGTGTACTATCAGCCGAAATACTCTCTTGAGACGAATCGGGTTGCCGGTGCTGAAGCTCTGATAAGATGGAATTCGAGTGTATACGGATTCCTGTCGCCTGCAAAATTCATTCCGCTTTTCGAACGCAATGGCTTTATCCGGCGTATCGACATTTTCGTGTTTGAGCAGGTATGCAAGCAGCTCCGGAAAATGCAGGATGAAGGCCGTGAAACGGTTCCGGTTTCAATCAATCTGTCACGTACTTACATTGACGACTATACCGTTTTTGACGCGTACACCGATCTTGTAACGAAATACCAGGTAAATCCGGATGATATTGAGCTTGAACTTACAGAGACAGTTGCCTACGAAAACATGGATAAGCTTACCTCTCTTATAGACAACATCCACCACATGGGATTCAGCATATCCCTTGATGACTTCGGCTCAGGCTATTCTTCACTGAATATGCTCAGAAATCTTAAAGTGGATACGCTTAAACTCGATAAGGAATTCTTCAATGCAGAAAGGGATGAGACGCTTGCGAACAAGAAGAAATCGCTCGATATTGTTTCTTCTGTAATTGATCTTGCACGTAAACTTGAAATGAAGACAGTTGCAGAAGGCGTTGAAAGTGAGGGACAGGTAGACTTCCTCAAGACGACAGGCTGCGATATGGTTCAGGGATTCGTCTTCTCTAAACCATTGAAACTTGATGAGTTTGATGCGTTACTGAAAATCCAGAGCGCAAAAAAAGAATAGCCGGTCCTTTTAAGACCGGCTATCATATGCTTTAAGGCAGCCGTCCGGCTGTCAGCAGTTTTTCTTACAGTTCACCCGACTCAGCAGCGCCAGGCAGACCGATATCCTTTCTGTAGAACATGTCCTGGAAAGAAACGCCTTCAACTGCTTTGTAGGAAGCTTTCCATGCTTCGTCGAACGTAGCGCCGAAAGCAGAAACGGCGAGAACGCGGCCGCCGGAGGTGACCATGCCCTTTCCGCTTTCGTCAGCAACTGCACCTGCAACGAACACTTTTGCGCCCGCCGCCTCAATTGCTTTTTCATCCAGTGTGATAGGCATGCCCTTCTTGTATGCTCCCGGATATCCGCCTGAAACGACGACCGGCGCGCAGACAAAGCCTTTCTTCCAGCGCATGTCAAAGTCACAGAGTGTGCCTTCAGTAATTGCCTTGCAGAGAGACGCGAAGTCGAAGTCCATGAGCGGGAGCACAGCCTGTGTTTCAGGATCGCCTAAGCGCACGTTGTATTCAAGCAGCTTAGGGCCGCTTTCTGTCAGCATGATTCCAAAGAAGATGAAACCGCGGTAGTCCATTTCCTCGGCGATGAGACCGTCGAGTGTTGGCTTCAGGATTCTGTCATGGAACTGGACGAGCTGATCCGGAGTTACGTCGGCTACCGGGCTGATTGCGCCCATTCCGCCGGTATTCGGGCCTTTTGCGCCATCCATGAGGCGTTTGTGGTCACGCGCAGTCTGGAACGGGATGATGCGCGCCTTGCCTTCTTTGGCAAGTTCCGGTGTAACGGAAACGGCTGCGAGAATGGAAATCTCGACGCCCTGAAGATATTCTTCAATGACGACGCTTGCGCCGGCAGCACCGAGGGTTCCGTCGCACATGAAGTCGTCAATTGCCTTGAGGGCCTGCTCTTTAGTTGCGGCAACTACGACGCCCTTGCCAGCTGCAAGACCGTCTGCCTTGATAACGATTGGAGCGCCTTTCTTTTCGACATAGGCGCGGGCTGCTGCTGCGTCAGTGAATGTTTCGCTTTCTGCACAGGCAACGCCATATTTGCTCATGAACTGCTTTGCGAAGTCCTTGCTTGCTTCAAGGTGTGCACCTTTTGCGCAAGGACCGACTGTCGGGAAACCTGCTGCCCAGAGCTTGTCAGCAACGCCTGCTGCAAGCGGGTCTTCAGGACCGACGACGACCAGGTCCGGTTTTTCAGCGACGGCGGCGGCAACAAAGCCTTCAATGCCGGCTGCTGCAGGTTTTACATTCCTGCATTTGTTCTCGAACTGGGTACCGCCGTTTCCGGGGACGCAGACTACTTCATTTACAAGGGAACTTTGGGCAAGACGCCAGCTGATGGCGTGTTCACGGCCGCCTGAGCCAATCACGAGTACTTTCATACAGACATAATACTGAATTATTGAGGGCAGTACAAGGAAGGCTCGGGTTCTTTATAACAGGACTAGAGCTGCTTGATCAGTTGTAGGGTTTCCTCGAGAGGGAGTTCAATTTCATCAGCTATCTGTTCAGGCGGCAGTTTCTTAGACAGCTTTTTACTGATTAACTGAAGCAGTAAGTCTGTTGTGGCTTCACGAGCTGCTTCTTCGGCGGCTTCCTGTCG
>JAZUFS010000235.1:0-7742 GCA_045640805.1 Treponemataceae bacterium | reverse complement strand
CAGGAATATAGTTAGTGAGCAATACGGCTTGAAGTTCATCTGCGGTCGTAAGGATGATTTCGCTGTCAAAATCTGCAGGAAGTAGTGTTTTTGCAAACGAAAGAGACGCGGAATCAGACTCAAACGCAATGATACGTACTCCGGCATACTGTCCGGCAAGTTTAGAAAGATGAATGCCATTTCCTATTCCGCCGACGAGAATGCAACCAGCGTTATCAAACGCTTCTTTATGTGCAGTAATGAAATTGTCAGCATCGCGGTCCGGATTATATGACGAGAAAAAAGTGCGCCCGTTTGTAAACGTTGGGACCTGGGAACCGTTCCTGGCAGTAATTGTTCCGGAATAAATACTCTCAGACATGTTCTGCCACTTCCCTTATGATGTTTGCCGTATTCACTGCCAGTGAGCGAATTTCAGCGGTCTGGGATTGTTTATCCATGCGGAGATAGTTAATGTACTGTTTTAAGGTAAGAGATGCAAACCAGAGGCTGTTTTTTTCGTCTGACGGATTGTTTTCTATATAAGTTGCAGCTGATACAAGATAATTGCGAATGATTTGTGGATTATCCTTTTTTGCCGGATATGATGTACTGCAAGTTTTGTGCACTGTCTTGCTGTCAAAAGATATATCTTCGCAAAAAACATCTTTCATCGTGCCGAGTTTTTCAAGTGTATAAGTATGTGATAATAGCCTGAATACACGCGATGTGAATGCTTCATTCTGATTTGAGAACCATTCCCTGTACATTTTGAGCGATCCGGAACCAAATCGTGATGAAGACTGTGCCGTCTCAATTGTTTTTACACGTGACACATTTGAAAACAACGGTACATCATTTTCATTGGGCTCTGCATGCTGGAATCCTTTTCCTGGAGCAAGATCAAGACCTGCCATGTAGACGTTTCCGCTTGTGAGCCATGTCGCGAAAGCAGCTGCAGTTCCGCTGACTGTTCCGTTCCTGAGTCCTTTTACGGTCGGAATGTGAATCTGCTCTGAAAGAATTGTCTCAATGGCATCACCGTATGTAAGCATTACAAACGGAATGCTGTCGTAGAGTGGGGACGGTATTGCGGACTCGGCAGATATTATCAGTGGAACATTTTTCAGCCGTGAATCAGTCTGATATGAACGCAAATGCCGTGTTGCATACCAGCCTCCATCAGTTGAAATGCAGTAATCCGGGATAATGTCAGTTGCGAGTAACGTACTGATTGAAGACGATGCCGCTATGAGAATATACCCGTGGCGGTTTGCTTTCAGGAAAGGCAGCGCGTGTGTAAGACTGGGTCCTGAGGCAGTTACTACAACAGGCATATCGGTATGGTCAGGAATTACAAACGTCTTTATTGCTGACAGAGAATAAACTGTGTTCTTAAACCATCTTTCATTAAAGTAATTACGGGTTGTCAGAATGCTCTGCGCTTTTTCCATGCAGGCTTTTATTGCTTCCCATGAAGCTTTGTACGCATCTGGCCAGATTGTCTCTGATGCTTTCCATGATAAAAACTGACAGGAAACAAGTTTCTCTTCACCTAATGCCGTAAAAAGTGATTCCTGGAAATAAAATGAAGATTCCGTGTAATCATTTCCAGAGCGTGTTACATAGAATACGTTGTCCCAGCCGTTTTCATATGCTTCAAACTGCCTGTCAAACTGAACCGCAATGAGTTTAGCTCCTGGAAACCGTTCCCTGAGTGGTTCTGTACACCATGGAAGACATGCTCCCAGGACAATAACTGCCGAAGGTTCAAATGTGCATTGAATAGATTTTACAAAGCGTTCTGCTTCTATCTGTGGATTGAAAGAAGAATGAAGAAAACGCCCGTCTGCTGAACATGTTGCCTGTCCGTTTCTGGCGTTGAAAAAATTGAGAGTCACAGCTTAACCGTTCTGTTTTGAAATAAACTGGCTGAAAGAATCGATCAGTGTATCAAGAGATGAGATGGGAATTTCATCATTTCCATCTGTTTCTGCTGCAATGAAGATGTAATCAATATCAGAAGCATTGAATCTTTTGATATGAAGTTTTGCTATGTCAGAAACATCATTTTTGGAAAAAAGCTGGAAATAGGGTACCGCATTTTCATGTGAGAATGACGCCCAGTCAGATTGAGGAAGGGTACCATCCCAAAAATCTGATGTAGAAACTGAGTCTGAAAGATTCTGACTTGAAAAGCCTGTAGAAATGAAAAGCCTGTAAAAATCATCATTTCTGACGAGAATACAGGCTTTCTGTACATTCAATTTGCGGGCATCATTATTGAAAATTACGGCAGGATTGTTCTCCAGTTCACTTTCTGCAAGTCTAAGCAATCCAGGATGCTTATTATGAATGTAAGAAGTAACCCTGTCGTAAAGCCCCATCAGACTAACCCAAGTTCATTGAATAGTTTCTTGTATGTTTCAAAATGCTCTGACTGAGCGAATTCTGCAATCTTATCTTCCGGCAGGTTCTCAAGAAGCTGATCCATATACTTAAGTACGGACTTAACTTCATTCTTGATATCGCCTGACATTTCTTCTGCAGAAGGTGTTTCTGCAACAGGCTCTTCAGCAGCAGGAGCTTCGTAATCAGAAATTACATCGAAATTGTCTTCTGCAGGAGCTTCTTCTGCGACAGGTTCTTCAGCAGGAGCATCTTCAATGTCAAATCCAATCGGGTCGTCAAATGATTTTGCAGCCTGAACAATTTCTTCTTCTTCAGGTTCTTCATCAAATGAAACAGATTCTGTTGGAGCTGCATCCCACTGTGATGAGAACATATCATCTGCAGGGGTTTCATCTTCGCTTGTTGCAAGAGTATCAGCTTCAAGTGAATCTTCCATGCTTTCAACAGCAGGAACATCTTCTGCAGCATCTGGAATGTCTTCAATCTCAGGGAGAGAAGCAAGGTCATCAGCAGATGCTTCTTCGTTCAGATAGTCAACCTTGTCTGAAGTAAGCTGCTCATCAAGAGTTGGATCATCTTCTTCAAGGAAGTCTGTAGAAGATGAATCTACAATAAGGCTTTCACCTGTCGGTATTTCAATATCTTCAGCGGAAGGTTCATCCATATTAAAATCGATGTCATCAAGAACAGGCTCTTCAAGATTGTCCTGAATATCAATTGCTGAAATAGCTTCTTCAGGGATTGCAGGGCTGTCGCTGTTTGCATAGAAATCAGAATCGGCATCCTCTGTCTCTGCAGGTGCTTCTTCAGAAACAACAGGCTCGTCGCTAGGAATCTCTGCTGACGGTTCATCAATGTCGATGTCGGCAATTGAGTTTTCATCTACAGAAGGTTCCGGGATATCAAACTCATCAAGAGAGAATTCTTCCTCAGCCTTTGGTTCAGGATCATCGATATCGAAATTCTCAATTGAGTTTTCGTCGACTGTAGGTTCTGGAATGTCAAAGTCGTCGAGAGAGAAATCGTCTTCAGCTGCAGGTGCTTCTTCAGATACGCTTTCTTCTGCAAACGGCTCTTCTGCATCTTCTTTCAGAGAGGGCAGGTCAGTATCAAAATCGTCGATGTTTGCTTCTTCGGTAACTGGAGCACTTTTTTCAAGAACTGGTTCCTCGGCAGCAGGCTCGTCGAAATCAATGTCAAAATCGTCAACTGCAGGAGCAGTTTCGTCAGGAATTGAATCGTCGATTGCAAAATCATCGGCAGCAGCAGGAGCTTCTTCAGCGACAGGCTCTTCCATCATGAAATCGTCTGTTGCAGGTGCTTCTTCAACTGCAGGTTCTTCTGTTACGAAGTCATCTACAGAAACTTCCTCTTCAACAGCAGGCTCTTCCATGACGAAATCGTCAGAAGGAACAGCTTCTTCTGTGACTGGTTCTTCAATGGCAAACTCATCTGCTGGGGCAGCAGCTTCGTCGGCGACCGGCTCTTCAATGGCAAAGTCATCACCAAGTCCTTCCGGAGCTTCCATTGCGAAGTCTGACCCATCTTCCTGGGTAAAGTCTGCACTGTTAAGAATATTATTCAGTTCATCGCCTGAAAGGGCAATCGTTTCGTCGTCATCATCGCCTGAGAAGAATCCGCCTGCATCCTGTGGTGCGGCAAAAGGATCTGCTTCAGGGAGCGGAATGTCTGCTTCAGGAGTTTCATCTGCAGGAATGGCAGATTCCTCAACAGCAGGTTCGTCAAAAGCCGGAGCTTCAAAATCAGCTTCTGCTGCAGGTTCAGAACCTCCCTTAAGAGTCTGTACCTCATCCCTGAGAGATTGCATTTCATTCCGGAGAACAGAAAGTTCGCTTACTATTTTTTCAAGAAGTCCTTCATTCATAGAGTCCATTGTATCAGTAATCTCCTCATTGTTTCCATCAATCAAATTAGAAGTGTACTCCGTATTATCTCCATTATATACACTATCTTCTGACTTATCAACAATTATTTTATCATCAACCGTCGTATCTTCACATTCTGGCAGGGTTTCTTCATCCTGTGCAGGCTCAGGGACGGCTGATTCCGCTTCCTTAAGAATATTGTCTACAGTCGGAACGTCTCCAAACTGTTCTTCGTAGCTGATTTCATGTGGTTCAGGTGTTTCTGGAACGAAATCCGGCATGTCAGGGAGTGGCTCTTCTGGGAATTCTATCTCATCCTGCATGTCTGGAATTACGTCGATATCAAGTTCAGGTTCGTCTTCAGGAATATCAAGACCGTCCGGAATTGCTTCTGATTCTGCAGATTCTTCAATGAAATCAGGCTCTTCAGAAGGAATATCGGTGGTTTCAGCAACGGCTGATTCTACAGCAGGCTCATTCTCTCTGGCAGGAGTCTCGTCTTCGAAAGAAACGCCGAAATCATCAAGTGAAATATCCTCAAATGTATCTGACGGAACTGAATCCGGGTCAAATTCAATCTCGGAACCAGAAGAAGCAATGCTTTCCTGAGGTGCAGGAGCAGTCTCGTGCCGTCTGTATTTTTCTGCGTCATCCTCACTGCTGAAAAGGGTAACCTGATAGTCTTCTTCCTCTTCGCCAGATTCGGCAGCCGGTTCCATCTGCTGAATGGTGTCTGTCTCATCATCATCCATGATGACTATGATATTGTAATCATGAGGACCGGATGCATTGTCGCTCGTGTGCTGCTTT
This sequence comes from Treponemataceae bacterium, assembly GCA_045640805.1. GTDB lineage: Bacteria > Spirochaetota > Spirochaetia > Treponematales > Treponemataceae > Treponema_I. The sequence continues at coordinate 2,655 of JAZUFS010000235.1, read as the reverse complement.
TCTGCGACTTCTACGTGGGTCTCATCAGAGAATGATGAAAGAAGATCGTCAAACTCAGAAACTTCATCGTATACAATCTGCTGTTCAGAAATATGTTCAGGTGAAGATACTGCCGGAGAGTCTGATGAACCGTCGCCAAGTCCGAAAGCATCCAGTGATACTTCTTCAATGGCAGAAGGGTCAAACTCAATTTCACTGCCGGATGTTGATGCTGCTGAAGGAGAAGGAGCACCTTCGTCTACGATGCTGTCAAAAATGTCATCGAAATTATCAAGCAGTTCGTCTCCGGTTGTGGCCTGAGGTGGAACCGGAATTGATTCACCGGCCATAAGGGCTTCGAAGTCGAAATCGATATCATCTTCAGGATTGGCTTTAGTCTCGAGAACGAAGTCATCATCGAATTCAAGCTCCATTTCAATGGCAGGAGCATTTTCAATGTCACTCTTTTCCTGTTTCTTTTCGCGTGTAGAAGCTGCGAATGCATCAATTGCAGCTGCATCAATTCCGGCATCTGCATCAAGTCCGCTGAAGTCCATGAAATCATCAAGACTGACTTCCTCAGTTACGTTGATGCTGACGCCAGAGTCTGAGAAGCCTGAATCGCCAAGGAATGCATCCAGGTCAACTTCTTCGGTCTCGGTTCCACCCGGTGAAAGGAAGTCATCTACAGAGATTTCTTCTGTTTCTTCAGATACTTCAGGTTCGGTATCCTCAATTTCGTAAAGCATGTCAGATTTTCTGACTGCAACATCCTCGTATTCCATGGAACCGAGGGTGAAATTAGATTTTTCAAAGAATGATGATTCAGTTTCTTTTGTCTGTACGGCGGATGAATCATCATCAAAAGAGAAGTCAGTTACTGTCTGGGAGAGGGTAGAGAGGTCAATTTCTTCAATAGTATCAAGAGGATCTACATATGTAGAGAGTAATGAACGGTGTTCATTTTTAACGGGTTCTGTTTTCTTGATTTCTTCTACTGGTTCGGCGGCAGGTTTTTCAGCTGGAATTTCTTCCTTGATGTCTTCTGCAGCAGGTTCTGTGGTGTCTGTGGACACGGGAGCTGAAACGGGTTCGTCTATGAACTCAGGAAATGCTTCAAGAGGATTGCTGAAAATGTCGTCATTTGACGTTTGAGTTGATTCGCCGTCAATCTGATCTAAATCGTCAATCTGTAATGACATACCTTCTCCATTTTATTCCCTGTTTTACAAAAAGTGCAGGGTACTTCACTTTTTTATCGGCAGGAAGGGGTAGTAACTTAACTAAAAGTTTTGAAAATAAATTTTGAAGGCGATATGAAAATCTTTTGTTCATTTTTTGATGATTTCATGTCGAAAAACAGAGTATGACCCGTTTAAAGTTTATGATAGCGCTTTGCATCGGGACCCTGGTCTATACAGGGATGTCCATAATCGGCGGAAGAAACGGCATTATGGCATACCGGCAGCTCTATGAACAGAATGAAAAGTTAATCCTTAAAACACAGGAACTCCAGAATACATGTGACAGACTCAAGCTTGATTACAGTGAGCTTACATCTGATCAGGCACGTCTTGAAGCCCAGGCAAGAAAACTTGGTTTCATATATGACGGTGAGTCAATAATCATGGTTCATGGAATTGCAGAAAATCAGCCGGAAATATATGATACGGGTACGGTCATAAAACTTTCAGAAATTACATTTATTTCTGAAAAGACATGCAAGATAATGGGTCTTTCTTTCTTTGCAATAAGTGCTCTGCTCATGTTTGTCCTTGACCTGCGCAAAAAGCGTAATTCACTTATACAGGAACCGGCATATGAAACTCCGCAAGTCTGATGCAGAATCAGAAAAAGCAGTAGTAAAAGCATTAAAAGAAAAAAAAGTTGTAATTATTCCTACCGACACAGTATATGGATTTTCAGGAATTGTCCCTGAGACAGATTCTATTATAAGAAAGATAAAGGGAAGGGCTGAAACAAAGCCGTTCATCCAGCTTATAGCGTCTCCAGAAGATATTACTCGCTTTACAGATCAGGAAATTCCGGAAAATCTTCTTGCTGCGTGGCCTGGTGCCCTGACAATAATCGTCCGCAACAAAGACTCCATGGCGCAGGAAACTACCGCGTACCGTTGTCCCGGTGACGAATGGCTCAGACGGATTATTGCCGCGTGTGGCGTACCGCTTTATTCGACGAGTGTGAACCGTTCCGGCGAGAAAGTACTTGATGAAATTGATGCCATAGAGGCAGAATTCGGGTCTGAAGCTGCTGTCATTGTCGATGATGGACCGAAGAAAGGTGCGCTGCCGTCAACGCTCGTGTCAATTATTGATGGAAATATCAAGATTCTGAGACAGGGTACCGTACAGGTCTGATTTTTACAGACGTGTCCACACTGCGGGGAATGCCTGTGTCTCAGGTTCTGTCCCCGCCTGATTCATTGCCAGTGTCAGTTTCGTTCCCGTAAGAGTATTCCAGTCAGTTACTTCAAACGACCAGGTAATCGGGTCGGCATTCTTTGCAATTTTAAGAGCTACGTCTCTCGGCAGTTCAGGAAAGAACGACGCGTTTGATCCGCTTGCCTGTTTTGCGATGACACTTGCTCCCGAAACATTTATGGTGATGTTCATTGTTGCGCCATTCTTGAAGATGACGAAACCGCGTCCTGTCTTC
>JAZUFS010000234.1:0-3030 GCA_045640805.1 Treponemataceae bacterium | reverse complement strand
AATTCTTACGTAACATTCTGAAAGAAAAATACATGAATAACAGGTTTTATGTTATCTGTCTGTTGCCTTGCTTTATAGATATGGCAGGTGCCTTTTTATCCTGTTATCCAGGCTTCTTTTATTCTTTCTCACCAGAAAATGTGTATGTCAGAAGCCCGTTACACAACATCCATGTTGCGTGTATTTTCCTCTTTTATATTTTTGCGGTCCTGTATATTGTCTCCAACAAAAATCAGATGGACAAAAAGACATTCCTGACTGTCCTGAGCTTTCCAACCCTGCCAACGCTGTGCTATATTCCACAGCTTCTGTTCTACGGAATAGCATCAGTAAATATCGGTCTTGTCGTTTCCATGATATTGATTTACGTCAATATGAAAAAATCAATGCAAACCGATGTGAATCAAACGACAGTGTTTTCTTCGGAGTATTTTCAGAAACGGAATAAAATTACATTTGCAGAAAAACTCAGACGCTTCCTCTGTAACTACGGATTCAGTGATAACGCCATTGAAAGCATCAAAAATGAACTGCAGGATAATGTTTCAAATTCATTGAAAATCATTACTGCGGCATCAGGCCTTTTTACCGCTGTTCTCTTTATTCTTTCATTCTTTGTTACAAAGTTTGTGGGGCAGCGCATTATTTATCTTGGAACAACGCTCCTCTGCTTATTGCTGGCAGCAATTTTCCACACATCAAGGAACCATAAGACTCTGGCAGTTGTATCCGGATATCTGTTTTTCCTTATGATGTTCGGTGCGAACATTTTCAAATGTCTTGTCATAACTCCGGATGAAGCTCCGATTCTGTTTGTGTTTGTTCTCTGTGTTGCCCCTCTTGCATTCTGCAACAAACCTTATATCATCACCCTGCTTGAATATGCGGTCGTCTTCATCTATATGGATCTTGCAAAAATCTATAAACTGCCGGAAAATGCGGCGTCTGATTCGCTGTATCTTTTTGGCCTTACGACGTTTGCGCTTATCATCGGCTACGGCATGTCAAAGACAAAGATTACATCTATTTACCTGACCAAGAATCTTGATAATGAAGTTGCCGCCAAGACAAAGCAGCTTAATGCAATATCCAAGGAAATCGTTACAACGCTGACATCCTCAATTGAATCTAAGGATGAGTACACTAACGGTCACTCTGAGCGTGTCGCAAACTATTCTGTCATGATTGCAAATAAACTCGGCTGGAATGAATCGAAGTGTGATGAGCTCTGGATGGAAGCCGTTCTGCATGATGTAGGAAAAATCGGTATTCCAGACAGCATCTTGAAAAAGACTGAAAGACTTACTGATGAAGAATTCAAGGTAATTCAGACACATACAGTAAAAGGTGCAAAGATTCTTGAGAATCTGGCTTCTTTCCCGAATGCAAAAGAAGCTGCTCATTATCATCATGAGAAGATAAATGGAAAGGGCTATCCTGTGGGACTTTCTGCTGATGCCATTCCTGATTCAGCTAAAATTGTTTCCATTGCAGACGCATATGACGCGATGACTTCCAGCCGCTGTTACCGCCCGGCTCTTCCTAATGAAGTCGTTATGAATGAACTTCAGAAGGGCCGCGGTACCCAGTTCGATGAGAAGCTGCTTGATGTATTCCTTGACCTGCTTTCCGAACATGGGGGATCTCTTGTTGAGGAAAAGGAAGCTGTCGGGTCATGAGCGGGCTTCTTGAAGCCGCATCTGCCTGTAAATCGGCAACTGGTGTTACCATCCGTCTGGCGACACCAGCTGATGCACCGGCGCTGCTTGCAATCTACGCACATTACGTGAAGAACACCGCCGTCACTTTTGAATGGGACGTGCCTTCTGTCGAAGAGTTTTCCCACCGTATTGCAGAAACGCTTGAAATGTACCCGTATCTGGTAGCCGAAAAAGATGGTGCCATGGTCGGCTATGCATATGCCCACCGCTACCGCCCGCGCGCTGCTTACGCCTGGGATGTTGAGACTTCCATCTATGTTGATAAGGACTGCCGTGGAATGGGCGTCGGGCGCGCATTGCAGACTAAGCTTGAAGAGCTTGTGAAGAAGCAGGGCGTGCTTAATGCCTACGCCGTCATCGTGTACAATAAGGATGAAGATGAATACCTGACGCATGCAAGCGTCCTGTTTCACGAGAAGATGGGCTTCAGAAACGTATCTGAGCTGCATCAGTGTGGGCACAAGTTCGGCCGCTGGTACGGCACTGTCACCATGGAAAAGATGCTCGGCGAACACACCGCAAACCCCGCACCCGTCCGCCCGTGGAAAGAGGGGCGCTGAAACAGGTTCAGCTACTTTTTGCCTTTTCATGAATTTATCAGTATCTTTAAACGCATGGAACTGACAGGAAAAAAGACAGTTATTACTGGTTGTACTTCTGGAATTGGATTGGAGCTGCTGAAACTCCTTTTGGTAAATGACTGCACGGTCGTCGCGTGTGCCCGCTCAATCGACAGGCTGGAACTGCCCGCCGACATTCCCACGGATAAGCTTTTCAAGCTGAAAACAGACGTTTCAGACAAGGATGCGCTCGATGCGCTTTTCACCTTTGCCGGCGAGAAACTTGGCAGCATCGACCTGTTCATTGCAAATGCGGGCTTTGCCTACTATGAGAAAATCGCCGGGCCAGACTGGGAGCATATCGAGAAAATCTACAAAACAAACGTGATGAGCTTTATTTACTGTGCAGAAAATATGAAGGCGCTTCACGGAGATGCACCGTATAACTTTGTCGTTACCGGCAGTTCCATGGGCTTTCTCTCAATGCCCGGCTATTCGCTGTACAGTGGCACCAAGGCGGCTGTCCGTGGCTTTGCGGATGCGTACCGTCTGGAGCTTGCTCCCGGACAGCACTTTCAAGTCGTTTACCCGATTGCGACAAAGACGAAGTTCTTTTCGAATGCCGGAAACGACACGCCGGTGCCGTGGCCGACACAGTCGTCTGAAACCGTCGCCCGTAAGATCGACAAAGGCATTAAGCGTGACAAAAAGCATATCTATCCGTCGGCCACATTCCGCATTATGAGCAT
>JAZUFS010000233.1:0-3292 GCA_045640805.1 Treponemataceae bacterium | reverse complement strand
ACGACGTCAAGGCCGGCAGTCGGCTCATCAAGAATTAAGAAGCGCGCGCCGTGAGTAATGGCGCACAGGCATTTGAGCTTTGCCTTCATGCCCGTTGAAAAGTCCTTGATCTGCTTGTCGAGCGGAAGCGCTAACTTTGTGCACATGTCAGTGAACTGCTGTCTGTCAAAGTTCTTGTAAAATGCTGCCTGAATGGGGATAAGGTCCTTTACACAGAGCCATTCGCTGTAACCGGCATTTGACAGCACAACACCGATGTCAGCACGGTCTGCGTTCGTAAGGCTTGCGGCTTCTTTGCCAAAAACACTTATGCTGCCGCCGTCAGTCCGGATAAGGCCCAGGATTGCCTTGAATGTGGTGCTCTTTCCGGCACCGTTTTCGCCAATAAGACCGGTGATGCGGCCCGGCTGCACTTCAAGGGAGCACCGCAGCGTGAAGTCCTGGTAGCGCTTGGTGACTTCGTTCAGTTTTATCATCTATCTCTCCTGTCTGTTTTGATGACTTCAGTCATCGAGGATGAGCTTGAAAAGTTCTTCAAGCTCGCTGTCCGGAATGCCGCAGCTGCGCGACTTCTGGATGATTTTCTCGATATCCGTCTCAAGCGCTTTCTTCTGCTCTTCAAGGAGCAGTTCGCTGCTGGCGGCGGCCACATAGGTACCCTTTCCGTGTACGGTAATGACGAAGCCTTCTTCTTCGAGTGCGTCATACGCCTTTTTCACTGTCAGGGCGCTGATTTTCAGTTCCTTTGCAAGCTGGCGGACGGAAGGCAGAATGTCGGTCTGCTTGAGCGTCCCCGCCGTCACCGCCGTTTTAATCTGGCTGGTCAGCTGCTCGTAGATGGGAACCATCGAGCTGTTGTTAATAATAAGGTTCATGCGCATATCCCTTGAGAGCATCCGCCCTCTTAACAGTAAACACTATATAACAGTATAATACACCATGTCAAGTGTTATACACTGTTTACTACAAAAAAAAATTTGCTTTTATGAGCAGACAGGAAGCCTGGAGGCAGAAATGCCATGGCTCGTTGGCGGCAGGGTGGCAGGCAAATACCTGCCGAGACTTCGCTGTGTCATTCCCGCCTCCGGGCTCCCTGTATGCACAGAGGAACTTCTTTGTTTGTAATAAACGGCAGCATCGCGTAAATGGACGCTTTTCCTGTGACAGCGTGTTGTGATATAGTGAGCGTATGCGGAGTGCATTCCGCGTGTAGGAGAGTTTATGATTCTGTCGATTTTGATTTCGATAATCGTTATTGCCATTCTGATTGGCGTCTTGAAGTTTGTGCTGAAGCTGCTTGGCATTCTGCTGCCACTTGCTTTGAAACTTGTCGGCGACATCATCATTGCAGTTATTGTGATTGTGGTAATTGCCGGAATATTGTAATACCGGTCTTGAAAGCAAGAAAAAAGCCCGCGTTCGTTTGAATGCGGGCTTTTTTTTGCGTCAGGGATTGTAAGGGCGGGCGCAGCCCGTTGCCAGTTTACTGGCAATGAAGGCCGCAAGGCCGGAACCCTGAAAAGCCCGGCCGTCAGGCGACGTCCGTTCGCTGCGCTCACTACCGAGTTTCAGCAAAGCTGAAACTCGCTTTGCTTTACTTGAGGTTGATCATTGAAGCATCGTAATCTTCTGGTGGCAAGTAACCCATGAGCATCATGAGCGTTGCCGGCCATGAGCTGATGCCGAGGCCGTCGTTGAGCTTGGTGTTGTCGTACTCGCCCTTGTACTCAGGGTCGTAGATGATGCCAGGAACCGGGTTCAGTGAGTGGCTTGTCTTTGCCTTTGGCTCGCCTGTTGCCTTGTCAGCCTTTACGCTGCCATCCTTTGCGTGCTCGTACATATCGTCAGAGTTACCGTGGTCTGCAGTCAGACACATGATACCGCCGGCTTCCTCAACTGCTGCCTTGATGCGGCCCAGCTGCAGGTCCATAGCTTCCATTGAGCAGACAACTGCGTTGAATACGCCTGTGTGGCCGACCATGTCTCCGTTCGGGAAGTTCAGGCGGATGTGGTCGTACTTGCCGCTCTTGATTGCTTCGATAACCTTGTCGGTAATCTCTGCGCACTTCATCCATGGGCGCTGCTCGAATGGAACGACATCACTTGGAACTTCGATGTAATCTTCGAGCTTTTCGTCGAACTTGCCCTGCTTGTTTCCGTTGAAGAAGTAAGTTACGTGGCCGTACTTCTGTGTTTCTGAGATAGCGAGAAGCTTTACGCCTGTCTGTGTCAGGTACTCGCCCATGGTGCGGTCGATTGACGGCGGGTTGACAAGGTACTGGGCCGGAACGTGTGCGTCACCGTCGTACTCCATCATACCTGCGTACTCGACTGCAGGAACTTTTGCGCGCTCGAACGGCAGGTCGCCGCCCTTTGGTGTCTCGAATGCGCGTGTAATTTCAAGGGCGCGGTCACCGCGGAAGTTGAAGTAGATGACGCTGTCGCCGTCGTTGATTGTGCCGCATGGCTTTCCGTCTGCACCGGCGATGACGAACTCGTGCATATCCTGGTCAAGAACGCCAGGCTGCTCTTCGCGGTACTTGTTGATTGCAGCAGTTGCGCTTTCAAAAAGGCGTCCGTTGCCTTCAACGTGTGCCTTCCATCCGCGCTCTACCATTGACCAGTCTGCATTGTAGCGGTCCATTGTCATGTACATGCGTCCGCCGCCAGAAGCGATGCGGTAGTCGCAGCCCTGTGTGCTGAATGAGGCGAGGTACTCTTCAAGCGGAGTAATGTAGTTCAGTGCTGATGTCGGGTCTACGTCGCGGCCGTCGAGCAGTGCGTGAACGCGGACTTTCTTGACGCCGTCCTTTGCAGCCTGGGCAATCATTGCCTTAAGGTGATCGATGTGTGAGTGGACGTTTCCGTCTGAAACAAGGCCGATGAAGTGAAGGGCAGCACCCTTGCCTTCGTTTGCTTTTACATTTGATGTAAGCTTCTGCCATGTAGCAGCTGCAAACATTGAGCCGTTTGCAATTGACTCACCGACAAGCTTTGCACCCTGAGCGAAAACGCGGCCGCAGCCCATTGCGTTGTGGCCAACCTCAGAGTTACCCATGTCGTCATCTGATGGCAGACCGACAGCTGTTCCGTGTGCCTTAAGCTTTGTGTTCGGGCAGTTTGCCTTGAACCAGTCAAGGTACTTCATCTTGGAGGCCTTAACAGCGTCTCCTTCCTCGTACTTACCATATCCGACACCGTCCATGATGACCAGGACAACCGGACCACGACGACCCTGCCATGCGGGGTTCTTCTTCAAAGCGTGCATCGTATCTGCCATTGTATTCTCCAT
>JAZUFS010000232.1:0-4651 GCA_045640805.1 Treponemataceae bacterium | reverse complement strand
CTATGCTATCATTCGTGCTAAAATGGGATTCCAAAGGGACAATGTCCCTTTGGCAGGGGTTTGGGGACGGAGTCCCCAAAAATCCCCAAACTCTCAGTTCATGCGCGTTGCGGCGGCATCGTAGAAGTCCTCGCCGTCGATCCTGCCGTATTCCCATGCATGGGATTTGGACTTGCGGACTGCGCAGCCGCCAACGGGCAAATCGCAGAGCAGGTGGAGCGAGGGGTCGATCTCGCAGAGTTCCGCGATGCTGACAACCACGGCTTCCTCGTCGGTATGCGCACCGTCACAGACGAATTCCCACGCATTATCGTTCCAATGATGACAAACCTTGGTCACGGTCGCACCGTCATCGAGCACATGGGAACAGGTCAGAACCAAAAGGTCGGGACGGTCGGTAAACGGATAGTGAGCCATAAAAATCCTCCTTGCGGCGTTCGATGTATGGATACTATTATACAGCATCCGCGGACAAATTGCAAGCCTTTTCCGAGAGAAACTTTGGCGTAATTTCAGGGATTCCTGACGGGATTGTCGGGGAAATCAGGCGAATTTGCCCATACAACCTGAAAAATACCTTGTAACCGTTTTGTAACATTTAGCGATTTTTCAGGGTAATACTTATTACAATGCGGTGTAACGATATAAAATACTCAAAGAATTATATAAGATAATGTGCATGATGCTGAATATAATGACGAAATAAAAACGAAACGACTTTTTGCATTGACTTTTTGGGCAGTTTCGTGTATATTTATGTTTGTGAAACAAAGGCAGCGTTTTGGACGGAATGGAAGCCTGACACCTTCCCAACTCGAAATTCCGCCTTTGCAGACACAAGATAGAAACGGGCAACCGTTTCGCTCTCATCTGCCGTACATTATGTCGGCAAAATCAGAGCTGCGAAACGCAGCAAATTTTCGCAGCAAAATTAAGGAGGAAACTTATTATGAACAAGCTTAAGAAGTCCCTTGCTCTGGTTGCAATGCTTGCAATCGCTTCTACCGCATTCGTAGGCTGTGGCGACGATACCAACACCGGTAACGAGCCCGCTGACACCACTGCTCCTGTAGCAGCTGATACCACTGCTGCTGTTACCGACGGCGGCGACGACACCGAGACCACTCCGGTTGACGGCGGCGACGACACTGCTGCTGCTGAGATCAAGTTCGCAGATGATGATCCTACCCTGAGCATTCTCTGCTGGACTCCTGATGACGTTACCAAGATGATCGAGAACTTCGGCGATGACAATGTTAAGTATGTCAACGTTGGTTCTAGCGGTTCTGAAGCTCGCGAGCAGTACGTTCAGTACTTCCAAGGCGGCGAGGACGTTGACCTCTTCGTTCTGGAAGCTGACTGGATCCTTGACTACATCAACAATGATGACTACTGTGCAGACCTCGCAGACCTCGGCTTCACTGAGGCTGACTTCGATGGCTGCTATGACTACACTGTTTCCATCGGTACCAACAACAACGGCGTTCTGAAGGCTGCTTCCTGGCAGGCTACTCCCGGTGCTTACGTTTACAGAACCGACCTCGCTGAAGAGATCCTCGGTGCTAAGACCCGCGATGAAATGCAGGCTCTCGTAAAGGATTGGGATACCTTCGAAAAGACCGCTGAGACCGCTGCTGCTAAGGGCGTTGCTATGGCTGATACCCTCGGTGGTATGTGGCAGGTTTACCAGTACAACAAGGACAATGCATGGGTTGTTGACAACGCTCTGGTTGTTGATGACTACTGCAAGAACTATGCTGAACTGGCTAAGCGTTGGTACGACAAGGGCTATGTAACCAAGGAATCCCAGTGGTCTGACGGCTGGTATGCAATCAGCGCTGACAACAAGACCATGGGTTACTTCTTCTGCACATGGTGCCTGGGCGCTGGCTCTATGCTGAGCAACGCTGAAGGCGGCGTCAACGAAGACGGCACTCCGAAGAATGCTGATCTCTACGGCAAGTACAACATCTGCGCTGGCCCGTCTGCATGGGCTTGGGGCGGTTCCTGGCTCGCAGTTTCTCCGAAGTGCAACACCGGTTCTCTGGCTCACGACTTCGTTAAGTACTTCACTGTTGACGAGACCACTATGGAAGAGTACGCTCTGTTCAAGTCTGAATTCGTTAACAACCCGACCGTTATGAAGAAGATCGTTGACGACGGCTCCAACAAGAACGAGCTCCTCGGCGGCGAAGACCAGTTCGCAGTTCTCTACGAAGCAGCTGCTAACATCGATATGGACGGCAAGATCACTCAGTACGACTCTGTTATCAAGGGCGACTTCAACGACGCTGTTAACAAGTACTGCAACGGCGACTTCAAGGATGCTGATGAAACCATCAACGAGTTCAAGAAGTCTGTTGCTGCTGACGTTGAAGGTATCGACGTAGAGTAATTCCCGATCATATTGCGGACATTCAGACATTTCTAACAGACATATCCACAACTGAATAATGCCTGAAAAGCAAACATAAATATGTGCCTATAGGGCTTTATGCCCTATAGGCGTATATTTTATTGTGTCCGCCCATTTCATTATTTTATCTTGAAAGGGTGTACTGAATGGCTACGGCTGCACAAAGACGGATCAAATCCGTCAGCTATGCGAAATACGGATACCTGTTCACGGCTCCGTTCTTTATCGTATACTTCATTTTTATGCTCTGGCCTTTGCTCCAGACATTTATCCTCGCATTCTATGGCAACGGTGCCGCTGCGAAAGTAAGCACACCGACAACCATCGACGATTTCGTCGGCCTTTCCAACTTCAACACCATTCTCTTTGGCGGCGACACGATTAAGTCGCAGGGTATCCATGACGATGTCGTCATGTGCCTGAAGAACACTGTTCTGATTTGGGTTGGTAACTTTATTCCGCAGATTTGTCTTTCTCTCCTGCTCGCAGTATGGTTTACAGACCTCCGTGTAAAGATGCCCGGCAAAGGCTTCTTCAAGGTCGTCATGTATATGCCGAACATTATTACAGCTGCATCTGTTGCAGGTCTGTTCATGTGCCTGTTCGGCGACTCCCAGTATTCCGTTGCGAATACCCTGCTTGTCGGTAAGGGATTGATGGCGGAACCGTATCATTTTGTATCACAAATGTGGTCCTCACGAATCCTTGTTATGTTCATTCAGGTCTGGATGTGGTTCGGCAACACCATGATCATGCTGATGTCCGGTATTCAGGGTATCAACGAGTCCCTCTTTGAGGCGGCTGAGATCGACGGTGCGAACTCCAGACAGACTTTCTGGAAGATCACCTTCCCGCTGCTGAAATCCATTATGGTCTATACGCTGCTCACCTCCATGATCGGTGGTTTGCAGATGTTCGATATCCCGTATATGTTCCATACCGGTTCCACGCTGAATGACTACATCAAGACGCTTGCAGTATTCATCTACGAGAAGTTCCACAAGGACTATATGTCCCCGAGCTACGGCTATTCTGCTGCTGCTTCTGTTCTCCTGTTCATCATCACGAGTATCCTCGGCGCATTGGTATTCTATGTCCAGCGCGATAAGGATGCGATTGAGATCAACAAGAAGAAAAAGGCTGCCCGCAAAGATGCGAAACGCAGAGCAGCGAAGGGAGGTCTGGGCTTATGAGCAAAAAGGTAACATATGCCGGTGAAGGTTCCACCAGCTTCCAGACAAAGGTTTTGGTCAAGTCAACGCTGATCTACATTGCGCTGATTCTTCTGACACTCATTTGCCTTGTGCCGATTTGGATTCTGATCGTAAACTCGACACGTCAGCACAACGACATCATCAGTGGTGTTTCGCTGATTCCGGGTACGAATTTCTTCCAGAACCTGAATACCTTGAAAACAAACTCGCTGTACAATACGTTCTATCATCCGCTGGTTGGTATGCGTAACAGCCTGATCATTGCAGGTTCCTGCTGTGCACTGACCGTATTTTTCTCCGGTCTGACAGCATATGGTCTTGTAGTATATGATTTCAAGGCAAAGGGTCCGATGTTCACGTTTATCCTCGCTGTTATGATGGTTCCTTCGCAGGTTACTGCCGTAGGTTTCATGAAGATGCTGGTTTCTCTGGGTCTGCTTGATAACTACATCCCGCTGATCGTTCCGTCTATCGCAGCACCGGCTATCGTGTTCTTCATGCGACAGTATATGCTGTCCTCGTTCCCGCTCGATATTATCGAAGCTGCCCGAATCGACGGCTCCAGCGAATTCCGCACCTTCCTGACGATCTCCATTCCGATGATGAAGCCTGCATTCGCCGTTCAGGCAATCTTCGCTTTCATCGGTAAGTGGAACGATTACTACAACCAGTCTCTGGTATTGGTTTCCACGAAGCCAAACCAGATTACAATGCCGATGATGGTTCAGAAAGTTCTGTCGATCGACAGAAACGCTGACTACGGTGCAAACTACACCGCAATCACCCTGTCCATCATCCCCGTTGTTGTCATCTATGTTGTTCTGTCCAAGTTCATCATTGGCGGCGTTGCTGCCGGCGGTGTCAAGGAATAATTTCCTCGGACAGTTCACATCAAAGACAAAAGCACGGTGTTCCAAACAGCACCGTGCTTTTCTTTTGGAGGAATTATGGACTTCGGTCACGAACGATTCGAACAGGCACGCCTTGCCGCAGAGTACGATATGGGCTGTAAAGGCATCGG
>JAZUFS010000231.1:0-2078 GCA_045640805.1 Treponemataceae bacterium | reverse complement strand
TGTAACGGCAATCAGTTTATACTTTTCAGCCAGCTTCTCGAGGACGGCGATGAGGCGGGCGTCTTCTGAAAGAAAATCTTCAGGCCTTATGAGCTCACTTCTCCATGCAATGCTTTGGGAAACGGGAATGTTGAAAGAAAGCATGATGTTTGCAAGCGTTATCTGTGCACCGTCATGACTGGCAGCCCATTCTTTCCGTTTTTCTGCAACCATCTGGCGGGCTTCATCTGCAGAAATTCCGCGGAGCTTTGCAAACTCGCGCACCTGCACATCTACCTGTTCAAAAGCGTATGCTTCATTTGTATAAAGGGTGTTGTCAATGTCAAAAATGAGTGCTGAGACTTCAGAAGGAATATTCCAGGCCTGCATGTGTTGCTCAAAGTCCCTTGAATTTTTTATATACGTCTATGTAATGCTTCTGGCGGTCTTTGTCAGGGAAATATATTGTCTGATGAGTCATCATTGCTGTGGCAGCTGATGAAACTGACGTATATTCTTCCATGCCGAACATGGCGATTGCCGCGTTTCCGGAAAGTTCTGAGTCTGCGCAGTCTGCAACTGTGTATGGAATACCCGTGATATCAGCCTTCATCTGCATCCACGGTGCGCACCATGCCTGGCCGCCAGTGCAGGTGATTGTCTTTGGCAGTGATATGCCATGTTCTTCTGCTGCTTTGAAGAGCCGTGCCATTTCCTTTCTGACACCGAATGCAATGTCAAGAAGCAGGGTAAAGCCGTCATTATCTTCATGTTCCAGAAGCCACTTTACCGTTTCATCATACGGAATGTCTGCATACAGGTTGTCATAGCGCCATTTGCTGAATCTGAGGCCACTGTCCGGGATAAGCACCGAAGCGTTCCAGTACGGTGGAACAGGTGACGGCAGCGTTCTGATTCCAGGTGCGATAAGAGGCTCTCTTGTACAGAGGTTTATACCTTCGCTTGTTCCGGCCCGGTCGCAGACAAGGCCTGGTGTAAGTGTGTTCGTTCCGATAAGCGCAATGGTGAAATCGGGACCGCCGCAGAAAACGAGCGGCAGTTTGTCATCCGGACAGTCAGACCCGACCATGTTCATTTCAATTGCAATGTCGCGTTTTATACGGCCGGCGCTTTTTCCTATCGGGGCAAAACGGGCGACTTTCTTTTCGGAAATGCCGAAGTCCCGCAGGTCTTCGTCCGTCCAGTATGCTTTTTTATAGCGGATGTCAGGAAGTACGGTCTGTGCTGTGCCTGTCAGCTGGTATACAACCCATTCTGGAACAGGTAGAACGGGTTCGTCCGTGAGCCACATCTCTTTTTTTTCGTGCTTTATATGAAGCAGACGTGGCAGGAACATTGACATTGAGGGGGCCATTGCAGACACTTCAGCAGCAATCTCACCTTCGCGCAGCGGTTCGTTCCACAGGAAGGAACCGGCGCTGTTTGCAAGACTCGGGCCGTTGCCTGATATTGCAATAGCGGGGATCTCAAGAATCCCCTTATCTTCAACGTCTTTTTTCAGGCTGGCAAATGTAGTTTTCAAAGAAAAAAGCCATCGGTCAGACTCTTTCTTGCTGTCAAAGGCAGCTGTAGTCCGTGCGATGGCTTTTCCTTCTGTAGAGATGAGGGCTGCTTTACGTCAAGATGTGCCTATATCCGCACAGAAAACGGCCCCTATCATATCAGTCGTGCTTTACCAGTTTTTCAATGATGGTACGGTTATCAAGCAGGTCGCTGAGAGACTGGTTGTGATGAAGCCGTGCTATGACATTGGCGAAAAGACCTGAAACGTTGGTGCTGATGTACCATTCGCACTTCAGGAGCTCTTCGTGGTAAACGGCGTTCGTACCGATGATGCGGTAGAACAGGCCTTTCTTATATGCTTCGTTGAACTGGTTGATTGCGTCGCCCGTGAAGAACGGAAGGCTGATTGCAGCAATAACCTTTGTAGCACCCTGTTCCTTAAGGAATTCCATAGCCTTGAGGAGTGTACCACCGGTTCCGAGCATATCGTCCGCAAGGAAAGCGACTTTTCCGTGAACATCACCAAGCAGCTTTACTGCCTTGATGTTGGTGTCACGTGCGTTCTGCGTAACGAT
>JAZUFS010000230.1:0-5751 GCA_045640805.1 Treponemataceae bacterium | reverse complement strand
ATCCTGATTGACCCGAAGATTGTCGAGCTCAAGCTGTATAACGATATTCCACATCTTCTGACTCCGGTAATTACCGAACCAAAGAAGGCATTCCAGTCACTGCAGTACTGTCTGTGTGAGATGGAGCGCCGTTACGCAATGCTCGACCACATGGGCGTACGCGACATCAAGAGCTACAACAAGCGCATCAAGGAACGCCATGTCATGCAGGAAAAACTGCCGTACATCGTCGTTGTCATTGATGAGTTCGCTGACCTTATGGCAACGACAGGCAAGGAGCTTGAAAGCACGATTGCCCGCCTGTGTGCAATGAGCCGCGCTGTCGGTATCCACCTGGTACTGGCAACACAGCGCCCTTCAATTGATGTCATCACCGGCCTTATCAAGGCAAATATCCCGACGCGCATTGCCTTCATGGTTGCGTCAAAGACAGACAGCCGCATCATCATTGACCAGATGGGCGCTGAAAAGCTGCTCGGAAAAGGCGATATGCTTTACGCAAGCGCCATCGATCCGTTCCCTGTCCGCATTCAGGGTACGTTCGTCACAGACGATGAGGTCGAGAACGTCGTTGAATACGTCAAGAAATACGGTCCTCCAGAGTATATTGATGAGGAAATCTTCGTCGAGGATGAGGATGATGAGACAGCAGAACCGTCCCTGTTCTCTGATGGAGAAGATCCGCTGTACGACCAGGCACTTGAAATTGTCGTTCAGGCAGGAAAAGCTTCTGCTTCATATATTCAGCGCCGCCTGAAAATAGGATATAATAGAGCCGCACGTCTTGTTGAAGAAATGGAAGAGCGCGGCATTGTAGGTCCTGCAAACGGCTCAAAACCGCGCGAAATCATTCATATCCCCTGATGTGCTAAATCCCGTAACGGGGGAGTACATTGGATATTTCTGAAGTCATTATAATACAGCCTCCGCTGGTGCAGCTGAACACGCCGTACCCGTCGGGGGCTTATCTTTCTGCATTTTTCCGCTCAGAGCTTCCGGACGGCGTTCCGGTTGTCTGGCACGATTTGAGTATTGCCCTTTTTCACCGCATTTTTTCCCGCGCCGGACTGACAGAGCTTTTCACCGCCACGAGTGCGCGTGCCCTTGAGCTGGCCGCAGAAGCCGAGGAAAACGGAGATGATGACACGGCGTTCAACCTGCGCCGTTACGTAAGTTCCGCGCCGCTTTGGGCCGACTGGATAGACGACATTGTGGACATGCTCTGCACGGGCAGCCGCGAGAAAGCGCATGAGTTCGTGCGTTCAGCCCATGCTCCCCGCGGCGCGCGTATGGAACGCTTTTTAAGTGAGCTCGGCCGCGATGTCAGCGTTGACGATGAGCGCATGCTCGCTTCCCTCGCGCTGGCAGATCTTGCTGATTACATAACCGTCGTGTTTGACGAAAACTTTGCGCTCATCCGTTATGCCGAGTCGCTTTCGGCCAGCACGGCTACATTCGCCGACATCGCCGCGGCCGCTGACTCGCCGGTCATGCGTGCGTTCTACGTGCCGTTGCTGCGCGAAGTGCTTGCGGGGCGTGCGCTTTCGGGAGATGATTTACAAGAAGGCAGTGAAATGCTTTCAAGGCACGAGGCCGCCGCGGGTGCTTTTAAGGCAGGCGATGCACAAGAAGGCACCAGTACGCTTTCAAGGCACGGGCCCGCCGCCGGCAGGAAGCTCTTCCTTGTGACGGTGCCGTTCGCGGGCTGCTTTGCTGCCGCCATCACCACGTGCCGTGAAATAAAGGCCTGCTTTGGCGACAGTGCTGTCGTATGCATGGGCGGCGGGTATGTGAACACAGCCCTTCGTGGCACGCACGAAAGTGCGCTTTCTGAGTACGTTGACTTCCTGAGTTTTGACCGCGGCTACGCGTTCTATCTGGATTTGCTGGCGTCCGTCCCGGATGCCTTGAAAGCAGGTTCTGCCTTGCAGACAGATGCCGCCAATCCCCTTTCAGACGCGAAAATAGGGGCCGCCAGAGCGTTTTCTGGTGGTAAAGTGACAGATTACCTTCCGACTGCGGAAAGTTTCACTCAGGAAGAGATTCTGACGCGGACCCTCATTCCCGACTACAGCGACATCGACTTTTCAGCATATCCGCGTGTGGCGGATGACGTTAATCCCATGCACAGAATCTGGTCGGACGGTGCCTGGCTCAAGGCGTATCTCGCCCACGGCTGCTACTGGCACCGCTGCGCATTCTGTGACACGCAGCTCGATTACGTCTGCAACTACAGGCGCGTAGGGGCGGCTGAACTGCACGAGGGACTTTCGCGCCAGGCAGAAGAGAAGGGCGTGTATGGCGTTCATTTCGTGGATGAAGCCGCGCCGCCAGCTGCTCTCAAGGAGTTCGCGCTCGCCAACGTCAGCAGCGCCCGCCGTCGTCTCTCGTTCTGGGGCAACATCCGCTTTGAAAAGGCGTTCACCCGCGACGCAGCAGATTTCCTCGCGTTTGGCGGGCTCACCGGCGTTTCTGGCGGCATCGAGATTGCATCCGGAGAAGGTCTTGCCGACATCAATAAGGGCATCGACATAGACAGCCTGGTCGGCTCTTGTGCCGCCTTCAAGGAAGCGGGCGTGCTCGTGCATGCGTACATGATTTACGGCTTTTACAACGAGACGCCGCAGATGCTCATCGACAGCGCGGAAACGCTCCGGCAGCTGTTCGCCGCGGGATTGATTGACAGCGCGTTCTGGCACAAGTTCACGCTCACAAGGCACTCGACCGTGTACGCTGAGTGGCAGACCGGGAAGCATTCTGAGTTGCGCCCGCTGAAAGCAGATGGTGCTGCTGTTGGAGGCGCCCGCACTGAAAAAGCATCATTCGCTGATGGAACTACTGGCTTTGAGAAAGTGCCGTCTGCAAATAAGGCATCGTCCGCTTCCAAGGCACCGCGCGCGTTCGCGGACTATGAGCTTCATTTTGAAGGCGAACAAAAAAGCGGGAAGTACGGCGCGCCGCTTATGGCGGCACTCGACGCCTGGATGCACGGCCACAGTCTGAACAAGAGCGTCCAGAAGTGGTTCCCGTTCGATATGCCGGCTCCGAGAGTGCCGAAAGATTTCGTTGATAAGGCAATCGCCCGCTACGAGAAGCGCCGTGACGCAGCATATGCAGAAGCGCTGCCATCCTCGCTGGATGAGCTGAGGAGTGCGTTCGTCTGGCTCGGCGGAAAGCCCGCGGTGCTCGCTTCTTCAGGCGGTGCGCAGCTCTGCTGGTCGTACATGGGTGAGCTCGTGTACGCAGATGCAGCCTCGCGCGCGCTCGCGGAAAAGGCGGCTGAGCTCTTGTGGTCGCTGCGTCCGGAAGCCCGCGCTGAAAAGGCAGACGGCGCGCTTTCGTCCGAAATGCGTGCGGTACTCCAGCAGGCGCGCGGGGCAGGACTCTGCGGGATATAAGAGGATACCAAAGAAAATTTGAAAATTTGGTATACCTTTACAGGATCTTAAAGGTATACTAAAGAAATAGAATTGGAAAAACAGGAGGATTGAAATGTTTCAGGAATTCCTTACAGAAATATTGCTTATTTCAAATGAAACAAAAACATTTAAAGATCAAACAGCAAAAGTTAATCATTACGTAAATACCTTAAGTGATTCTGCTATCAAGAGTATTGTAAAACAAATAGGTACAATCCCTGAATGTATAAAAGCAAGTTCTTCCGAAGAAAAACTTTTTTCTAAGACCTCTGATATTATATTGGCACGTTGTTTTTCAATGTTAGGTTTGAAATCAGAAGCAGTAAACGAAAGGGGAGATAGTGCAGATGTATTGGCTGAAAGTCGTTACCATAAATATAGTTTAGTGGCAGATGCAAAGTGTTTTAGGATGAGTAGGACAGCAAAAAATCAAAAAGATTTTAAGGTAACAGCATTAAGTAATTGGCGTGGTGAAAAAAATGAGTATGCAGTATTGGTATCACCATATTTTCAATATCCAAAAGAAGAAAGTCAGATTTATAAAGCTGCACTTGATAATAATGTTTGTTTACTATCATGGGAACATTTATCCATATTGCTTGAGAGGAATATTCAAGAAACTGAAAATGTTACCTTAGAATCGCTTTGGAATATATCTTCCATGATAAGTAGAGATTCAAAAAACACAAACGGAAAGGATTGTTTCCTTTCCAAAATTGATGCTCATGTCGCCAAGAAAATAGGAATAAACATTTCTGAATTTGGGAATGAAATGAATGAGTTGAAAAACATATTAATATCCAGAGGTTGTGATGAATTTCATTATTGTGAGTCCTCTATTGAAAAGATAAAAAACTATTCATATGAAAAAGCAATAACTGAACTGATAAAGGAAACAAAACTGGAAGAGAAAAAGAGTGTGATAAATACTTTCATTTCTGATTTGAGAGGTTGGAATGAATAGAGTAGAGTTAGGTGATTCTATAGAGTTAATAAAAACGATAGAGGATGAATCTATTCATTTAATTCTTTCTGATATTCCATATGGTATTAATTACGATGAATGGGATGTTCTTCATCAGAATACAAACAGTGCATTATTGGGAAAAAGTCCTGCACAGGAAAAGAGTAATTTATTCAAAAGCCGTGGAAAACCTTTGAATGGTTGGTCAGAGGCTGATAAAAATATTTCCAAAGAATATTACGAGTGGTGTCTAAAATGGGCTCCGGATTGGTATCGTGTTTTAAAGCCAGGAGCTAGTTGTTTTATTTTCGCAGGAAGAAGAATGGCGCATCGTTGCATATGTGCAATGGAAGATTCTGGTTTCATTTTTAAAGATATGTTGTCTTGGGAAAAAGATGCAGCAGCATATAGAGCACAACGTGTCAGTTGCGTTTTTGAGCGGAGAAATGATAAAGAAAATGCAAAAAGATGGGAAGGCTGGAAAATTGGTAATTTAAGACCACTTTTTGAACCTATACTTTGGTTTATGAAACCCTATCCAATAGGCGGAACGTTAACTGACAACATAATTAACTATGGTGTTGGAGGATATAATGAAACTGCATTAAAAGAAGCAGATACTTTAAATGTGGGACTTGAAATTTGCTCAAATATACTAAAAGTAAAAACAGAATCTACTGACAGAGGTTTACATCCAACACAGAAAGCAGTTTCCTTAATGGAAACTCTAATCAAATTAGTGACAGAAGAAAAGCAGATTGTTTTGGATCCATTTTGCGGATGTGGAACAACATTAGTTGCTGCAAAAAACTTAAACCGTGAATATATCGGTTTTGAAATAAATGAAAAGTATTATAATAATATTTTGAAACGTCTATGAGCTTGTTTTAATAGGGTGGTTTCAATCCAACTTGTATACTTTAACTTTAATGAATTTTAATATTTTAAGGTATATCAATTTACTATGGGGAGAAAAATGGAAATAATACAAAAGACTAAATTTTTTTCAGATGAAAAGCTTCTTGAAGTATCTGATTTGTTGATTTCCAAGAATTTAGAAGCATATATGGAACTTGCTAAGTGAATTACTTTTCCACTAAGCAAGTTCTTCTAATCCATTCTTCATTGATGGATAAGACGGGTGGATTGGGAATTGCTTCCGGAAAAATCAGTAAAGTTGAAATTAAGGACTGGTTAACAATACACCAGAAGAATACATGATCGACTTAGAAGCAGAACAGAATCAGAAAACAATAGCATATCTCGTTGGCAAGACGGATGCGCCGCCCTCACCGGATGCCGTTGAGCTTGCTGAACTGCGGGGCCTGGTCGACACGCTCGGCATGGAAATCTCTGGGCAGATTGTGC
>JAZUFS010000229.1:0-15233 GCA_045640805.1 Treponemataceae bacterium | reverse complement strand
TTACAGCAACATAAAGGATATGTACCGCCCGGGACACGCCGATTACACGTACGACGCAAAGTACGGTCTACGCGATTACCGGGGAGGCGGCCGCTCATCAGGCCGTGAAACTGCAGCGCGCGTTGCAGCAGGCGCAGTCGCCCGACAGGTGCTGGAAGCGCTGCTCGGTGCATCTGCTTCTGAGGCACAGGCTGCAGACAAGGCAGGCGCAGCAGACAAGGCAGATGCCGCTTTCAAGGCAGGCGGCGCGCTGCCCTTCAGCATTACGGCATTCACGACGGAAGCGGCCGGCATTGAGTGCAACGAGTTCAACCTTGACTGCATTGAAGAGAACAGCATGCGCGCCTGCGACAATAAGGCCGCTGTCCTTATGGAAGAGGAAATTGCGTCTCTCAGGGCGGAAGGCGACAGCGCCGGCGGCGTTGTGGAATGCCTTATCCGGGGAGTGCCGGCCGGGCTGGGCGAACCCGTTTTCGACAAGCTTGACGCTGAACTTGCAAAAGCAATGCTTTCTATTGGTGCAGTTAAGGGCATTGAATTCGGTTCAGGGTTCGCGGTCGCACGCATGTGCGGCTCGGAGTGCAACGACGCCATGCGGCCGGCTGCCTTGAAAGCCGACGATGCCTGCACGGTGCAACCGGCGTTTGCCACAAACAACGCGGGCGGCATTCTTGGCGGCATATCAAACGGCAACGACATAATCTTCCGAGTGGCGGTAAAGCCGGTGCCAAGCATAGCAAAGGAGCAGCAGACAGTCACCAGGAACGGCGAGGCGGCCGACATGCAGATTACCGGAAGGCACGACGCATGCCTGTGTCCGCGCATTGTTCCCGTAATTGAAGCCATGGCCGCCATTACGCTTTGTGACATGATGCTCCGGAACAGGGCAGCCCGGATGTAAGTTTTTTTCTTGCAAAAAATAATCGGCTTTAAATTTGACGACTGTATACGAATTTGGTATATTAAAGATAGAGGAAGCACCCGATTCAATTGGGCGTCTCCACGGTTTTGACTAAACGCCGCCACCGCTTGGAAAACGGGCGGCGTTTTTTTTACTTCTTATCTTGGCGCAGGTAAGAAAGCACTGCTATAACAGTACGAATCACAGTTGCAATACAGTTAATTATTGCAATACATAACTCACATGTCATAAGCAAGCCTCCCTTAATCATAATCCCATAAAAATGGATTTGAAGTCCGGGATAACAGCCGCCTGAATCAGGCACTTCCATAAGTTATTATTACCGTCGGAAACGAGTTTTTTTGTTTTCTTTGTGAATTACTCTCTGTTTTCACAAAGAAGGTTCATCTCAACATTAATTCACGAAAAGAACTGATGCTTGTATGATCAAATTGTTTCATTGTTTGATAAAAAAGCAGTATCTTTGCTGTAAGAGGTAGGTTCTATGTGGTTACTTTTCTCAATTGGTTCCGCAGTTTTTGCAGCCCTTACATCAATTCTTGCCAAAATCGGTATTGAAGGCGTCAACTCAAATCTTGCGACAGCAGTCAGAACGTGTGTTGTCGTCCTGATGTCATGGGTCATGGTGTTCATTACGCACGCGCAAAGCGGGCTGCCTGAAATAAGCCGCAGAAGCTGGCTTTTTCTGATTCTTTCAGGACTTGCGACGGGTGCAAGCTGGCTCTGCTATTACAAGGCACTTCAAATGGGACAGGCCAGCAAGGTTGTTCCTGTCGACAAGATGAGCGTCGTCCTCACGCTGATTCTGGCATTTGTTTTTCTTCACGAACAGTTCACCTGGAAAAGCATTATCGGCTGCATCCTGATTACGGCTGGTACTCTTTTCATGGTGCTGTAATGAAAGCGGCAACTGCGTTAGCGATGTGCAGGGCGCCGGAGGCGGCCACCGGAAGCTGAACGTGTTCAGCTGAGGAGGCTGGAGCGGCAGCGGAACCCGGAACGTAGCGACCGGCGCGTAAGCGGCGGGAACGCCCGCAGAATCAGAAGTTTTCCTTACAAAATTATTACCCCGCATGAGCGAAATCATGCTATACTAGAAATACGAGGTAATATATGGTTATTAAATCTGTTTTCAGTCACAAATTCGAAAAATACGGAAAAGTCCTTAAGGGCTATGATGTAAAGGATCTTCTTGCTAAGCTTGATGAGGTTACGGACCTTCCTGCAAATGCTGTTATTTACGAGCCGGGACATCCTGCTCTTGAAGCACTGCCTGTTGCAAAGGAATTCAGCACGAACGCTTATGGCGGCATGCCGATTCAGGTTGGTTTCTGCAACGGTAACAACACAAAGCTGAACTGCCTTGAGTGGCATATCGGTTCAGAGCTCGACATTCCTTCAAAGGACTGTGTTCTGCTGCTCGCATCTCTTCAGGATGTAAAGGACGGCAAGCTCGACACAGATCTGGTTGAAGCTTTCTATGCTCCAGCAGGAACAGTCGTTCAGATTTATGAGACAACACTGCACTATGCTCCATGTAACGCAGTTCGCGACGGCGAAGTTTCAAAGGAAGGATTCCGCGTCATCATCGTTCTGCCAAAGGACACAAACACTGCAAAGCCTGAGATGAAGGAAATCGACTTTGAGGATAAGCTGCTGTGGGCACGCAACAAGTGGCTCATTGCTCATGCTGATTCATCAGAGGCAAAAGCAGGCGCATTCGTCGGTCTGATTGGAAAGAACATCGATATCGCAAAGAACTAAAATCTGCTTGTGTAGAAATCTGCAGTGTGTCATGCACCGCTGCAGATTTTTTTTGTACTTATGAAATTTGTTTTCGGGAAAAAAGAAGATACTCAGGATACGGTTGCCCGCGAAAAGGAATCAGCGATGAAGAAGATTGTCCGCGGAGTTGCGGCATTTGTAAAGGGGGCGTGGCAGCAGCGGATTGTGCTTGTCAGTCAGGGCGTCGCTACGGTTCTGGTCCTTACGCTCGTGCTGTCGTTCTTTTCGCTGTACCGTAAGGATCTTCTGACCGTAACACCTGCAACGCTTACTGCAGCCCAGCAGACAACGCTGGACGATATCTGCAGTGTCAAGTTTCCTTCGACAATCATTTCAGCGTTACCGTACGACCAGCAGCAGCCTGATCTTGATATTTCAGCAAAATCTGCCATTCTGATTGATTCTTCAAACGGCAACATTCTGTATGAAAAGAACGCCGACGAGCCGATTCCGCCTGCCAGCATGACAAAGCTTGTTGCAATGTATGTCGTAGAGCAGGAAATTGCGACGGGACGCATTTCATATGATGACGTCGTTCCGCTGCCGGAAGACTGCTGGGCGATAAATCAGCCATGGGACAGTTCTCTCATGTATCTTGCTGAAGGGCAGCGCGTTACGCTCGATGAACTGCTGCAGGGACTTTCTGTCATGTCAGGCAATGACGCCGCGTATGCACTTGCCGACTATACATCTGGTTCCATGGACGCATTCCTTGAGCGCATGAACAGTGAAGTTGCCGCTCTTGGTCTGACGAACACTCATTTCGTTGAGCCTTCTGGCTACAGTGAACTTAATATGACGACAGCGCGTGAATTCGTACAGTTTTCACGCATTTACATAGAACGATATCCGGACAGTCTTGAGAAGTATCATTCCCTCAGGAGTTTCACATATCCAAAGGAAGAAAATCTGCCGGAAGATCTGACGCCGGCACAGATTGCCCGTGGAAGTGGCAGCTGGTACATTCCGTACTCGCCGCGTACAAAATCAAACACGAATCCGCTGCTTGACCTGCTGGAAGGCTGCGACGGACTTAAGACAGGCTATATCGATGAGTCAGGATATAATCTTGCTCTTACGGTAAAGAGGAACGGCACACGATTCCTGTCTGTCACGATGGGCGGTCAGGGAGCAAATTCCAGGGAGGGAAATGCATTCCGCATTCAGGATGGCACGGAACTCATGGAATATGCGTTCGGCAATTACACAACCGTACAGCCTGAACCGGTAGAGAATATTCCGGTAATCGTTTCATGCGGACTTGAAGGCGACGAGCTGTTCCTTATTCAGGCAGAGAACCCCGCAATTACGGTTCCGCACATAAACGGCCTTACGGAAGAAACGCCGCAGGAAGAAATTGAGCTGACCAGGACGGTCGACGTTCCGCCATATGTGCGCGCGCCAGTGTACGCAGGAGATTTCCTTGGCACGGTGACGTATTCCTACGAAGGTACAGTTCTTGAGACAGTTCCGCTCATTGCAGACAGAGACATTACGGAAGCGGGCGATGTCAAGAAATTGCTGGACCGGATTGTTCTGAGAAAATTATAATTCTGAAACAGGTACGATGCGGTACCCTGCTTCCTGAATTGCAGAAATAAGTACATCAAGTCTGTCGTACAGGTAATCGGTACGCGTTCCGGCACTTACTCCCGTAGAAACAGAAATTACAGAGCCGTCTTTCAGTGATGACGTTATGTCCGCAATAATCTGCTTTGTCGGATAGTATGTATTTCCTTCACGCACATAATCTTCAATCGTAGATGTATCTTTCAGGGCATAATCACTTTCAACGTATACGTATCCGGCTTTCTTGCCATAATTACGGATATCATCTGTCACATCATAATATGGTGCGTGCCAGTACAGGGTAAGTTCCTCACCGGTGAGCGTGAAGAACTCATCTTCGTTACGGGCAAGTCCGCGGCGGATATAGCTTTCATCTGCAACAAATGTAAACGACGTAAGGTTTCCTGTAGTAAAGAACATGGAGGCGCACTGATGTCCGGCATTTACGATTTCCTGTGAAGCATTCGGGAAGCGTCTTAGGAATTCACCGTTTATGAAGAATGTTGCCTTTATGCATGATTTTTCAAGAGTATCAAGAATGGTAGTAAGACCGTCTGCGTTTTCAAGCGCATCAAAGACGAGTGCAACACGCGGCAGGGTATCATTTGAAACGACGTAATCGGTAATGAGCGGACGTGTTTCGGTAAGGCCGGTCAGCGTACGTACATAAATGCCGTTCTTGAAATTGTCTGCCTTGCTTTCACTGAAAAAGACACGCCACTTTTTGTTCTGAACTGAAACACCGCGGGTAATTTCGGTATCAGTTGCATCCCAGATTTTTCTTTCGCGGTCGAAAATGAATGTTCCGGCCTTGTTTTTTCCGAGTATGATGTCACCCGTCATGTTCCAGCCAAAACGATCCACTGAAGAAAGGAACAGAATATCGTTTGTATCAGTGTCGATATTCCATCTTTGCACGGTTTCATCGCCACCGACATACAGGCTGCTGACGGAATACCATTCATAGGAGATGATTTCCTCGCCGGAGTATACATCAGTCTGTTTCCAGGAGCCTATGTCATATACGTGAAGATTCATGTCGCTTTTGAACGCCAGTTTAGTTCCATCCGGAGAAAGTTTCGGGTCAGATACAGCAAGCAGCATTGGGAGCGGTGAGAACGAGCAGCTGTTGTCAACTTCATGACGTGTCAGGCGGTATGCGTAACTTTCACGTTCACCTGAACGGAATACTTCAATCCACACGATGGGAAGCTCACCTTCATCTTGTGTCTGCGACCAGAACACGCGGAAAGAAATTGCCGCGCCGCTTACATTCATGAGCGGGAATGACATTATGGTAGATACATAGTTGAAGTCAGTACCTGTAAGTTCGAGATACCAGAGCGTACGTTCATTCTGTACGACAACAAGTGAAGTCACGTCATTGTTTACCCAGAACGTATCTTTTTCACTGTCAAACGGAACAGGAAGTCTGCCTGCTATTTTGTCGATGCCAAGGAAGTCGGAATACAGCGCACGTGTCTGCAGCTCATTCACGGCAATTGAGTACACGATGTCGTAGCTGACATACACGATTGTCTTGCTGTTTGCCCATGCAGCATTCTTTATGGTTCCCTTTCCAATTATACGGAATTCTTCTGTAAGGGCTGCTGTTTCAAGAGCATCTGCCATGCGCAGGAAATAGAGCATGCCGCCTTTTTCGTAAATGAGGACGGATGAATCTGGCGACCAGAGGACTGGCAGACTGTCAAAACGATACTCAGCATTATCTGCAAGCAGGAGTTTTCTGCCGTTATTCACATTCTGCAACCAGACATTTGCCGTCACGGCAGATGTTTTTTCAAAAATGCATTTCCAGTTGCCGTCCGGGCTGACAGAAACCGGTTCCAGAAAAGAAGACGATGTCCGCCGCGTCTGACTTGCAAGGTCAGAACCTTCTGTCCAGGCAAGGGAAGCCGTGGCAGAATCGTACATGGCAGTACCTGCGTTGTTACGAATTTCAAGCAGGCCGCCGTTCTTGTAGACGTTCATCTGCTGCGGGAAGCAGGTCAGCAGTTCGGGAGATTTTACGGCTGCCTGATCGCCTGTTGATGTAAGTGTTGCCAGATACAGGCTCTGATAGCTGCACAGTGATGAATCATCAGTTACTGCAGAAAAAAGAAGCTCAGAGTCTGAACTTAAATCCATAAAAGAGAAAGTTGTTTCTGCCGCAACATTCATGACAAAAAGACATGAAAGCAGCGCCACAACAAGTGTTGTGCACGATTTTTTACTCATTGCTTCTCCCTGATGACAGACTGCCCCGCCCTATTATACCAGACGGAGATAAAGAGTGTCAGATGATTAGTCGTCTTTACGCTGCTTGATTGCAAACAGGGTAAAATCACGCTCCAGTTCATCAAGTGTGCGTGAAATGCGTGTCAGTCTGCTTTCTTCAGCATACACTGTCTCTGAACCTGCTGACTGAACTGCATGACCACCTGAAGTGTGGACAGGAACAAGTTCTGCAACCTGTGATACTCCACACCATGGACAGTATACAAAATCATTCTGAATTGTTCTGCCGCACTTGCAGCAAACTCCTGGTAACTGCATATATCTACCTCTCTGAAAGAGTTATTTACAATTTAACTACAGAAAGCGGATTAATGAGATTTCCGTTCTTGTAGACTGAGAAATGAAGATGCGGACCTGTAGAATAGCCCGTACTTCCGACGTATCCGATCAGTTCACCCTGATTTACGACCTGACCTTTCTTGACTGCATATTTAGTCATGTGTGCATACAGCGTCTGATAACCGTCACTGTGCTTTATGATGACGTAATTGCCATACGTATTTGACCAGCCGGCAGTTACTACCGTTCCGTATTTTGCGGCACGGATAGGCGTTCCCTGCGCAACAGCAAGGTCAATACCAGTATGATTGCTTGCAACGCCGGTAAACGGATCTGCACGCTTACCATAATAGGAAGATATTCTGTATTTTACGGCGAGCGGACAGATGAAACTGTTGCCGAGCGCGTTCTGCAGTGTCTCGTTGTCAAGTTTTCCACCCGGAATGAAAAGAACGTTTCCCGGTATGACTGTATCAGACGGCAGATCGTTTACATCGAGCATTGATTCCACCGTAACACCATAGCGCACGGAAAGACCTTCAAGCGTATCACCAGAACGTACCGTGTAGATAATTCCGTCGTAGTTTGGGACTTTCAGTTTCTGTCCCGCGGCAAGAGCACGCACGTTCTTGATATTGTTTACGGAAATAAGTGTACAGATGTTGGAAAGACCGAATTTCAGACTGATTGATGAAATGGTATCACCTGAACGCACCGTATATGTCTCGTAACTTACCGGCTGCGCATAAACAGTCTGTTCTTCTGCCTCAAATAACGTTCCGTCTGCAAGGAATTCATCAGTTTCAGTACCAAACACAAGGTCGTTCATCGCCTCGCTCATGATGCGCGCTTCTTCAGTACCTTCTAAATCAAGTTCTGCAGGCTCAGGAAGTGACAGACACGCATGCCATATGGCAAGCCCGCCGGCAACAAGGGCTGCTGCCATGCAGATACCTGCTATACCCCAGCGGATGGCATGAAGTGTTTCAGGAATAAGGGAAACTGTTTCTGCGGCACGTTCTTGAATGAAAGAAAGGACGCGGCTGCCTGTCTGACTGAACGGCGAAGGAGCAGCTACTGCACCTGCTGATGAAACTGATGTCCTTTTTGCAATTGACCGACCGCGCTTTTGCTGCTGCTTCCGCTGCTTTGCAAGCAGTTGTTCAAGCGGCATTGGAGCATATTCGCTCTCCGCGAAAGCACGGGAATCGAAGTAACTGATTATTTCCATACTCATCTATCGACATAAAATGTTGCTGATATTAGAATAAACATTGCATGAAAGAACAAAAAAAAGAGCGTGAAAAGAAATCTCCCGGGGTATTGCTGCTTGTTCTGATGGCACTTGTCGCCGGAATTCTGCTAAGGACGTTCATTATTGACATACAGAAGATTTCCGGGACATCCATGGAACCGGCAATTCATGACGGGAGTACGGTAGCCGTAAGTAAAATTCATTACGGAATAGATAATCCTTTCGGCGACAGGGTACTTTTCCAGTGGAGGACACCGGAAAAAGGGGATGTAGTTTATTACTGGTTCAATGACCGGCCTGTCGTAAAAAGATGCGTTGCAACGGAGTATGAAACTCTAGTATTTTCATGCGATTCGGGCTATAGTATGAGTGTGGGTGGAAGCACATTTCCTTTAACAGAAGTCCAGTATCAGCGTCTGAAACAAAGCACGGAAGTTCCTGCCGGCACCATTCTTGCCATAGGGGATAATTACGCGACATCAATTGATTCACGCGATTACGGCTTCGTAAGTGTAGATTCCATCATGGGGAAAATTCTGTGGAAGTAAAACGTCTGTTCTCACGTGGAAGATTCATCGTCATCTGTGTATTGTTCGGTCTGGCAATGCTTTACGTGCTGTGGAACTATCTGCAGCTCGCACTGAAACCCATCTCATCCTCGTCATCACAGATTACACAGACACAGCGCGGTTCTATTTTTGACACCAACGGCAAACTGCTGGCGGTGCAGGCAAACTTCTATCATCTTTCCGCGACACCTTCTGCCATAAAGCAGTCTGGTCCAGACGCAGTTGCAAAAACCGCACAGGTGCTCGCCCCACTGCTCGATACAGATGAAATAACTCTGTACAACTTGATTGCCAATGCAAAGACTGACTTTGTCTACCTGAAAAAGAAACTCGACGAAACTACTCATGACAACATTGCAGCAGCAATAAGCAGGAACGGTCTGAAAGGTCTTCGCTTTGACACTATCGCCGGCCGCGTCTATCCTGAAAACGCACTGGCTTCCCAGGTAATCGGATTCATGGGTGATGACGGGAACGGACTTTCCGGCATTGAATATGAATACCAGGATAATCTGGCACCTAAAAAACTTATTTCAGACAGTGCTGCCTCACAGATTGATACACGCGGTCAGAACGTTTACCTGACAATTGACGCCAACCTTCAGTACAAACTTGAGAAAATCTCAGCAGAAGCCATGGAAACAACGGGCGCTGAAAGCATGATGCTGCTTGCCGCAGATGCTCATACCGGCCGCATTCTGTCTTACATAAGTCTACCCGCCGCAGATTTGAACGCGTATTCAATATCTACGGAACAAGAGCGCGTCGACAGGCCGGCAATGTACCAGTACGAACCGGGCTCCGTATTCAAGGTATTCTCCGTAGCATCTTTCCTGGAGCAGGGTGTCATTGACGAAAACGAGAAATTCTACTGTGGCGGAAAGACAGAAATTACCGGTCCTCATGGCGAGAAAGCGTACATCAGCTGCCTTGACACCCACGGCTGGATAACAGCACGAGAAGCTCTGCAGTATTCATGTAACTGCGCGCTCACAGAGATGAGCCTGAAGATAAGTGACACGACGTTCCTTGACCAGATAAAGGAGTTCGGTTTCGGTCAGAAAACCGGCATAGAACTTCCGTCAGAAGCAAAAGGTACAATAAGGGAACCGGACAATCCGTACTGGTCAATCCGCTCAAAGCCTACCATGTCGATTGGACAGGAAATAAGTGTCACGGCGCTTCAAATGGTTCAGGCGATGACGTCAATCGCAAATGGCGGCGTTCCCGTAAA
This sequence comes from Treponemataceae bacterium, assembly GCA_045640805.1. Classification (GTDB taxonomy): domain Bacteria; phylum Spirochaetota; class Spirochaetia; order Treponematales; family Treponemataceae; genus Treponema_I. The sequence goes on along the minus strand of JAZUFS010000229.1, from coordinate 5,322 downwards.
ACTGACACTTGTGTCGAAAATTGTTGATTTTGACGGTACTGTCGAGTATGAACAGACACCGGAGTATCTGGACCGGGTCGTATCTAAAAAGACGGCCGATTATCTTCTGAGCTGCATGGAAACTACAGCGCAGTACGGAACAGGAACAAGGGCAAACGTCAGCGGCGTTTCCATCGGCGTAAAGACAGGAACCGCACAGATGCTTGACCCGGAGACAAAAGCCTACAGTGAGACTGACTTCGTTTCAAACTGCATGGCCGTATTCCCGATTGAAAAGCCTGAGATAATTCTTTACATCGTCATTGCAAAAGCTCAGGGTGAAACATACGCCGGACGAATCGTCGCCCCGGTCATAAGCAAGGCCGCAGATGCAATCATTGACCATCTTGGTATGGCCCGCGCAAATTCTACATCCATCATTCATCCGCCGTCAGTCTCGTTCTACACCGGCGATGTTTCTGAGATTGAAGATACTGTCCCGGACTTTACCGGCAGTCCAAAACGCATGCTTACCTCACTGCTTGAGCGCACCGACATAAAAGTACTCATTTCCGGCGACGGATATGTCGTTTCACAATCGCCGGAACCCGGAACCCCTGTCACGGAGAACATGACAATTGAGCTTTTCCTTGAGTGATTTTCTCCAGAAAGACAGCCCCTTCAAAAAAAATTTTACGCTGTTTGAAAAGCGTTTTCCGTCTCTTTCTGCCCTGCTGCACGATGCGGCCGTTCAATTTCAGTCACACGCGGATATGTTCCTTGCAGAAAGTGGCATTGAACTGATTGCCGCAAAAGACGGATCATGGACGGCAAAAGAAAACGGGATGTCACTGCACTCGGCGTATGCTCCGCTGAAAGAAGCTGAACGGGCAATAACGCTTGTCCCCGAAACTGCCGGTGCAGCAGTATTCTTTTCGTTCGGTCTTGGCCACGCGCTCCGTTGTGCAGCAGAGCACTTTCCTACCCTGCCCCTCATTGTCATTGAGCCGGATCCACTTCATCTGTTTCTTTCGTTTGCAACAATCGACTGGGAACCTGTTTTCGCTCATGAGCAGTTGATTTTATGTGCCGGGGCGCAGGAACATCAGATTATTCCACTGCTTGAAAAATATGGATTTGATTCGCTCTTCCTGTTCAGGACGCCCTCCTGGGAAAATCATGCAAAGCAATATTATGCCAATGTAGATATTCTCATACAGCGGAACAGACAGAAGCAGAGCATCAACAACCGTACGCTCAAATCTTTTTCGTCGCTCTGGTTCCGGAATATGTGCACGAACATCAATGAGCTCGCGGACAGAAACGGCATCACAGGATTCAAGGACTGTGCAGGTGATATTCCGGCATGTGTGCTCGCCGCAGGACCAAGCCTTGACCACATTCTGCCACTTCTTCCCGAGATTAAGAAACGCTGCATTCTCATCTGCGTGGACACAGCACTCAGAGCGTGTCTGGCGCATGATGTCGAACCCCATTTCGTCATTCTCGGCGATCCCCAATACTGGAATGCCCGCCACCTGGACAGGCTTTCCGCGCCGGACACTATCCTCATAACAGAATCTGCCGCATATCCGTCCGTCTTCAGGTTCAATTGCCGTGAAACAGTACTCTGCTCATCCATGTTCCCGCTCGGGCAGTACATTGAAAAGCGCATCGGTGAAAAAGGAACGCTCGGCACCGGAGGTTCAGTCGCCTCGACAGCATGGGACTTTGCGCGGTACTGCGGCTGTAAGACAATCTACATGGCCGGTCTTGACCTGGGATTCCCTGCTGGAAAAACGCATACATCAGGAAGTACGTTCGAGGAGAAGGCGTTCACTCAGTCTGACAGACTTAACAATGCAGAAACCTTCATCACGGGATCACTCTTCGGTTCATATCCTGAAACGAAGAAAGATTACGAAGGAAACGATCTCCGCACCGACAAGCGCATGTCCATGTACGCATGGTGGTTTGAAAGCAAATGCGCAGAATTCACCGACGTGAAAACGTACACCCTGACACCGGAAAGCCTTGCCATACCGGGAATTACTGCAGCATCCGTTCAGGACCTTATTTCCTCTCCAGAACGCGAAAAACAGGTCACAGACTGTCTTGAAACAGCAATCCGTAATAATTCACGTGAAAACCCGGAACGACGCAAAGAGCTCCTTTCTGGTGCGATTCAGGAACTGCGTAAGACACTTTCATCCCTGCTGGCAACTGCTGACGCCGCACTTGATGCCTGCTGCACAGTCTGCCGTACAGAAGCTGATTACGCGTCGACACTGCGCATCCTTGAGAATTATGACTCAGTCATTCGAAGAAATGAGGCGGCAGAACTCACAGCACTTCTCTTCCCTACAAAAGATGATCTTGAAAAAGAACTTGCTGCCCTGCCGCCGGTTGCGGAAGATGCTCCTTTCAGACCGTACATCATGAACATTGCCTCATCCAGACTGATTTACACAGACCTCAAAAAGAGCATATCCGCCTGGCTTGCCAAACTTCCCTGCTGACGATTCATCACATCCGCCATATTCTCATCTTACGCTAATGATTTTGACTGTTTTTGCCGATAGTTAATTTATGAAGCATTTCGTTCAGACGGTTGACATCCAGACGCCTGAACGTGATATCATATCTGCATGGAGAAGTACAGGTGAGAGCGTACTTCAACATGCGGATTAATTTCCTTTCCAAAAAAGAACCAGGAATTAGAACGGGATGAATACTTTTAAGGTTTCAGAACTTAAAGACAACACATACTTCTCAGATGACCTGTTCCTCGATAAGCAGTTCCTGCTTGTTCCAACTTCTGTCCCGGTTTCAGAATCACTTATCAAGGCACTTGAGGACTGGAGCTTCACCGATGTAATGAGTGAAGGTTCACAGGGGCTTCAAAACACTCTTGTTGCCAGTGTTGAAGAAGTCATTTCTGAAGATGAAATGACAGGAACTCCTGTTCTCTCTGGTTCTGTCCTTGCAGAGAATATCAGAAAGGTACTTGAAAATTCGGAAAAAGAAAACACAGAAGGTGATGCAGATTCCGCCCGCATTTCGGTAGTCGAAAAAGTATTTGCCGAGTACATGAAATACATTTCAGCAGTCTACACACATTATGCTACACATAAAGAAATCAATTTCGATGAAATTTCAGAAATCGTCAAAGAATTCTGTGTGTTCATCAAGGAAAACAGACGTTTTGTTCTTCGCGTAAAACCTGATCAGGAAGCACGTGACAGAAACTTCCTTGTCAGCCACGCACTGCGCTCAACAACAATTGCAATCGTTATCGGCATGCAGCTTCGTCTGCCACTGACAAAACTTGTTGAACTCGGTGTTTCCTGCATTCTGCACGAAATTGGTATGATCCGTCTGCCACCTCAGCTGTACATGACAGACAGACCGCTTACGCCGAGCGAAAAGAAAGCAATCTACACACATCCACTTCTTTCATACGAAATTCTTAAGGGACTTAAGTTCCCGTTAAGCATATGTCTTGGTGCCCTTGAGCATCATGAAAAGGAGAACGGTACCGGGTATCCGCGTCACCTTGCATCTGACAAGATTTCACTGTATGCAAAGATTATTTCCGTAGCATGTGGGTTCGAAGCAATTACTGCTCCACGACACTACAAGGAAGCACAGAGCCCGTACGAGGCAATGGTTGAAATGCTTAACAAGAACCGCCAGTTCTACGACGAAACAGTCATTAAGGCTCTGCTCTACTGTCTGTCTCTGTTCCCGATCGGATGTTACGTATTCCTGAGTGACGGTAAGGTTGCACAGGTAATTGATGTAAATCCGGATAATCCAAAGAACCCGATTGTACAGGTAATTTCTACAGGCGGCTCAAATGACGAACCTCAGGTAATTCCAACATCAGATACTGGAGTCAGGATAGTGCGTGCCCTCAGTAAAGAGGAAACTGAGGACGTCATCAAACTGAGTACACAGGCAAAACAGCAGGCCTGACAATTCAGATTTTTCAGAAGCAGTTAACGGTTTTTCTCTTTTTCTTCGTAAAATTTCAGGTAATCTTCAAGATGTGACGGCAGTGTTTCAAGCGGTTTAAGGCCGTACGGGCATTTTACTTCACACTGACCGCATTTTGTGCAGTTGTTGATACGCAGCATCTTTTCCTTCCACTCTTCTGTCAGGAAATTGCGTGTGGGTGAACGGCGGAGCAGCTGCTTCATTCTGTTCGCGTCGTTGATTGGAATGCCGGCAGGACATGGCAGGCAGTAGCCGCAGCCTCGGCAGAAATCACCTGAAAGAGATGCACGTTCAGCTTCAACATCTGCTTTGAAAGCGTCATCTACCACGGGCAGATGCTGCTCAAAGTACAACAGCTGCTCCACTTCTTCAGGACGCTGCATTCCCCAGATAGGAACGACATTCTCAAACTGACGGAGATACCCCAATGCGAGCGGCAGGTTTGTCAGAAGGCCGCCACACAGCGCTTTCATTGCGATGAAACCGACGTCAAGGTCAGCGCATTCCTTTACGAAAGCAATTTCTTCTTCAGTTGAAAGCAGGCTGAACGGATACTGCACCGTCTCGTACAGTCCTGAGTGGGCGGCTTCACGTGCGCGCTCCAGCGAATGGCTCGTAATGCCTATATGGCGGATGTTTCCATCAGCTTTTGCGGCGCGGAGAGCATCATAAAGGCCGTCGCTTCCACCCGGAACAGGCACGAACGGCGGGTTATGCAGCTGGTAAATGTCGATGTAGTCTGTCTGCAGCGCTTCAAGACTTGCGGCAAGGTCACGCTGCAGTTCCTCGCCGGTCTTTGCGGCTGTTTTTGTTGCGATGAATACGTCCTTACGCATGCCGTAAAAAGCGTAGCCGACTTTCTTTTCACTGTCGGAATAGGCACGGGCAGTGTCAAAGAAATTTATGCCGCCCTCGTAAGCAGCGCGCAGAATGGCGACGGCCTGTTCATCACTCACCCGCTGAATGGGGAGTGCGCCGAACGAAGACCGGCTGACCATTAAGTTTGTTTTTCCAAGGGCGACATATTCCATTTCTGTTTCTCTGAACCGTCTGCTTATTTGCGGACTACAGGCTTGTAGTTCTTGATTTCCTTGTGGATTGTTGCAACAAGGTCATCAAGTGAAACACGAACCTGCTCCATTGAGTCACGGAAACGGAGTGTTACTGTGTTGAAATCTGGATTAGGAGTACCGTCCTCTTTCTTTTCCTGGATGGTATCGTAATCGATTGTTACGCAGAACGGAGTTCCAACTTCATCCTGGCGGCGGTAGCGCTTTCCTACTGTACCGCTTACATCGAAGTCAGGTACGAAATCTTCCTTAAGCATAAGTCGGATCGTAGCCA
>JAZUFS010000228.1:0-6187 GCA_045640805.1 Treponemataceae bacterium | reverse complement strand
CCGGCGTTTATCTGCACGGTTCAATCTGCCTTGATGCTTTTGAACCGGAATCCGGTGACATCGACATTCTTGTTGTTGTGGCGCGTACTCTTTCTGTTGCCGAACGACTTGCTCTTGCAAAGGATATCATCGCAATTGACGGCCAGCCGTGTCCTCTTGAAATGTCCGCAATCACATCTGCTGAAGCAAAGAACTGGAAGAATCCCGGAAACTGTGTTTTCCATTACAGCGATTTCTGGACGGAACGGTACAAAAAGCGGTTTATAAATCCACAGGAAGAAGTCTACGTCGTTGACCATGATTTTCCTGATGCTGACGTTACCAGTTACATCAGGCTTATCAACCAGAGCGGAATTGTGCTGTACGGGCAGAGTATCGCAGAAACATTTGCCGACGTGCCGGATGAAGACTTCTGGACCGCCATCAGCAGTGAGATTGACGATTACGATTTCAATGCATATAACGAGCGCTATTTTGCCAGCAACATCCTGATTTTAGGAAGAATCCTGTCGTTCAAGGTTGAAAAACGGATTCTCTCAAAATACGAGGGCGGGCTCTGGATGGCGGACCATGTACCTGCCCATCTGAAAGATATTGCGGAAAAGGCCCTCGCTGTCTGGTATAATGGTGAATCGCATGCATTTGAGCCCGACAGACTGCAGATGCTGCGGGATTATCTTGTCGCTGAAATAAAAAGGTGAGTGAATCATGCAGTTCAGATTACCGGTGGAAGCCGATGAAACAGCTTTGAAAGAATATGTGAAGGAACATTGGAATGGCGGGGAGCAGGGCATCAGCGCGAGCATGGGCCTTCCGCGGATGGAGTATGCTGACTGGCTTAAGATGATCAGGGCGAACGCAGAAGAAGGAACTGCGGAGTGGGGCAGATCGCTTGTGCTTGTGTGCCTTGAAAATGACCGAATCGTCGGCCTTTTAAGCGTGCGGTACGAGCTTCCGAAAGCGTTGTCTGACAGCATGGGCGATGTCGGTTATGGCGTCCGCCCTTCTGAACGCCGCAAGGGGTATGCCACACAGATGCTTTCCCATGCGCTTTCTGTGTGCAGGGATCATGGCATGGAAAAAGTTATCCTTGGCTGTTACAAGGATAACCCTGCATCCGCTGCCGTAATCAAAAAGTGCGGCGGCATCCTGATTGCAGAAAACGAAAACTATGAACAGGGGCGTGTCAGCCAGTACTACGCAATCGAAGTGAGAAAAACACTTCGATTGCCAGAAACGGTATGAACCAGAGAACCGTCCCCTGGTTCGTAGGATGATGAAGGATGACAGAACCGTCCCCTGGTTCCCAATCCTTCAGAAACAGGCGTAAATTGCAATTGCACTATGTCTCGGATATAATGCAATTGGCAGGTGTTTGTATGTCTGGGAAACGGGTTAAGGTCAGGAACGTAAAGGACGAAAAGTAATGCCACTGAAAGGATATCTTATAGAAAAGTATAATCTCATGAACGGGGCTTATACGTGTAACCGTCTTGTTGAAGAAGCAGTTCGTGAAGGCATCGATTTACAGATTAAGGGTGTTTCTGATACACAAATCCGGCCGAAAGGAATTTTCAATGACGGAAAACTGCTTGAAACGTGCGACTTTGTAATCAACAGGTATAAATGGGGAAAACTCAAAGACAGCATGAACAGTCTTGCTGCACGTACTTACAACCGCATTGATGCTTTCAATGTATACGTAAACAAATATGAGCAGATGAGGCGTCTTTCCTCTGATGCATTCATAAAACCAGACTATATCATGGGGACGGTTCTCCTGCCGTATTCCGTAATTGTACATACACTGGGAACACCATTTGTTGCCAAGGGACTTGAAAGTTCTATGGGTGAGGAGATATACCTCATAGAAAATGAAGCCGGATACACCATGCTCTGCGAAAAATACGGCCGCGGGAAGGAATGGCTTTTTGAAGAGTTTATTTCGCACAGTTTTGGCAGGGACATGCGGTTTTACAGTATCAGGGGGACGGCCCTCGCGTGTATGCAGCGAAAGTCGCAGGGTGATTTCAGGGCAAATGTGGCTTTGGGTGCAAGTGTTGAGCCATATGGAATAACTCCCGAAATCAGGCAGATTGCCCGCGATATATATGCTCAGACTGGTCTCGATTTTCTTGGAATTGACCTGTTGTTTGGCGAAGACAAACCGTATTTCTGTGAAATAAATGTCATGCCGGGACTTGAAGGGATTGAGAAAGCTTCTGGTGTGAATGTTGCACACGAAATTATCAAGACCATCAAAGAAGATTTTTCTCATGAATAGGATTGAATCAGAAGATTTTGTATACAAGTCTTTTCTGAAAGCGGAAAAGTACCAGAATTACAATGCGAAAGATTCTTCAAAACGCCGTCCTGATCTTACACGACAGCTTATCAGGGATAAATCATGTACCCCTTGTGTTCTTGTTACAGGAAGTAAGGGAAAGGGTTCTGTCGCTGTCATGATTTCACAGACCCTTCAAACTAGATACAAAGTTGGGCTGATGACAAGTCCGCATATATCAAGTTTCTGCGAACGTTTCAGGATTAACGGTGTCTGTGTTTCTGATGATGATTTTGCCGCCTGCATGACTGCAGTCCAACCTGATGTTGATGCTGTTGAAAATGGGCTTCCTCTTGATGTGTGCATAAGTCCTATGGGAATACAGGCTGCTTTTGCTCTTGAATATTTCAATACGAAAAAGACAGATTTCAATATTTTTGAGTGTGGAAAAGGCGTCCGGTTTGATGATGTCAACAATATCATTCACCAGTATTCGGTTGTGAACAGTATCTTCCTTGAACATACACGTGAACTGGGTGATACTCTTGAGGCAATTGCGGAAGATAAGGCTTTCATCATCAACGGAGAACAGAAGTGTGTCTACGTAGCTGAACAGACAGAAGGTGTCATGGCAGTGCTGAAAAAACGGGCACAGTCCTGTAATGTACCCATAAAGGTTTATGGTGTCGATTTTTTTGCGGAGAATATCAGGTACACTAGTCACGGAATGGAGTTTGATGTTGATGTGGATGGCGTCAAATTCAGACGGATGAGTGTCCCTCTGCTTGGCGTACATCAGGCCCGTAATTGTGCTCTGGCGATGGCCTTCTGCAACGATGTGCTTGGTACAATTGATGAAGATGCTGCCAGAAATGCTCTTGCAGCAATTGAATGGCCGGGCCGGATGGAAATTCTTTCAGAGAATCCGTTTGTCATGCTCGACGCTTGTATCAATTCTGCAAGTTGTGCCAATGTAAAGGATGTGCTTGATCACCTGGGCATTACCCACGCATCCGTGATAATCGGCATTCCTGATGATAAGGATTTTCTTGGAGTAGCGGAAGAAATGCACGGATATGCAGAGAAAATCATTCTGACACGATCCCAGAATCCGCATTATGTATTTACAGATCAGCAGCGTACCCGGCTCCTTAACGAAGGTATTGAAGCTATCTGGACAGAATCGTTTGATGAAGCTCTTACTTTGGCAGAAAAAGGAAAACTGCCAATTATCATTTTGGGAACGACGTCTCTTGTTGCTGAAGTTCTGGAGAACCGTCCCCTGGTTCACAGATGATGACGAATGACAGAACCGTCCCCTGGTTCACAGAATTGAGGAGAGAATGAATGTTACGCGAACCGTTTGGAAAGTACAAAGTCGCGGTAAGTGAATACGAAGTCGACTACAGCGAAGGGAAAAGAAAAATCCCGATGATGTTCTTTTTTCCGTCTGATACAGGCAGCAAAATGTGTCCCTACAAGGATGCTGCATATCAAAAAGGCATGCGTGAAGGCAATGTAACCGACAACGGCGTCAAAACATATTGCTATACAGACGGAACGCTTTCTTCTGAAAAAGAGAAATACCCGGTTGTTATGTACAGCCATGGCCTGAACGGATTCCTGATGGAAAGCACCGTTTTGTGTGCCGATCTTGCTTCAAACGGATATATCGTTGTCAGTATCGGGCATCCACTGGGAACAGAAATTGAAGGTGATTTGAAAAAACTGGGTCTTTTATGGGAAGAAGACATTTCTTTCGCGATGGAAAGCCTGCAGAAAATTCAGGACGGACAGCTTGAAACCTGCTTTTCAGGAAGACTCGCCATTGAGGACGGCATCAACCTTTTGGGCGTGTCTTTCGGCGGGTGCTGCAGCATTGGAACGCTCTTGAAAGACAGTCGGGCAAAATGCGCCATTAACCTTGACGGACGCCTGTTTATCGATGTAGAGCTTGTGTATACGGATAAGCCTGTTCTGGTTTTGTGCAATCCCCTGAACTATACGGCATATGCAAAACTTAAAAAGATTGCGTACCCGAATCTGACAGTCAAAAAATACAGGAAAGTAACCCATTGGGAATTCTCTGATGGCATTTATCTGAGTGAAAGGGGAAAGAGCAACAGGCAATGGGCAGATGAAATCAGCGAAAACCGTGCCCGTCTGTGCATGGATGTAATTATGGGAAGAAATTGTCTGTGACAGAGAACCGTCCCCTGGTTCCCGTCGATAATCAGGCCCATGGATGGTCCTGAAAAGCAAGGTGTTTTATGGAAAAAACTCTGGAAGGAAGCCAGCATGGACGCTGGCTTTCGGTGAGAACCGTCCCCTGGTTCCTGTTCAGTCAGCCATTGGCCTCAGGTACTTCTTGTTGAGTCCGCTGTAGAAAATCAGCGTGCAGGTAAGTGACGCAGTTTCTGCAATCGGGAATGCCCACCAGACGGCGTTTACGTTGCCGGTGAGAGAGAGCAGCCATGCGACAGGCAGCAGCACAACGAGCTGACGGATGAAGCTTACAATCATGCTCTTTACGCCCTCACCAAATGCCTGCAGGACTGAACCGAAGATGATGCAGATTGCGGCAATCGGGAAGTGGACGGCGATGATGCGCAGGGCCGGAATGCCCATGAAGAGCATCTGCTCAGACGCATTGAAGAAGCCGAGGAGCCAGCCTGGAAGAAGCTCGAAAATGAGTGTTCCCACCGACATGATGCAGAACGCGGATATGGTTCCCACGAGGACAGCGCGCTTGATGCGGCTCTTCTTCCGGGCACCGAAGTTGTAGGCGATGATAGGAACGACGCCGTTGTTCAGGCCGAAAATCGGCATGAAGATGAAGCTCTGCAGCTTGAAGTAGACGCCGAACACAGCGATTGCAGTTGATGAGAAGGCGCCGAGAATCATGTTCAGGATGTAGACCATGACGGAGCCGACTGACTGCAGCAGGATTGACGGAACACCGACTGAGTAAATCCCCTTGATGATGCGGCCGTCCGGCAGCAGGTTCTTCAGTCTGAAGTTAATATCCTTGTTGGACTTCAGGTTCAGGATAAGCGATGTGAACATTGCGGCGAACTGGCCCATGACGGTCGCAATTGCGGCACCGGCAATGCCCATTTTTGGGAAGCCCCAGTAGCCGAAAATCAGGAGTGGGTCGAACACCAGGTTGAAGGCGGTACCGACAAGCTGTGACACCATGGAAAGACCGGTGCGGCCAGTTGAGGCGAGCAGACGTTCCAGAGTGATTGAGCAGAAAACGCCGAGACACCAGATCATGCAGATTTCAAGGTACGTGACGCCGTACTCAATGATTGCCGGATTGTCTGTCTGTGTTTCAAAGAAAAAGCGTGGAATGGTAAAGCCGAGGATGATGAACACCACTGCGCTTGCGGCAGAAAGGAACAGTGAGTTTCCTGCGCATTTGTCTACATCCTCCTGGTTTTTCTCACCAAGACGGCGTGAAAGCAATGCGTTGACACCGACTGCAGTACCGACTGCAACGGCTATCATCAGGTTCTGGATTGGAAAGGCGAGGGAAACGGCGGTGAGCGCATCTTCTGAAATCTGTGCGACGAAAATACTGTCGACAATGTTGTACAGCGCCTGTACGAGCATTGAAATCATCATTGGAATGGACATTGAGAAAATGAGTCTTCCGACGGGCATGGTGCCCATCTTGTTTTCCTGGAGCTGAGTTGCTGCTGAATCTGACATGTGAAAATCCTTTACTGTAGTATTTGTGCTAAATGGATGTGGGTATACTATCAGAAAATAAATAAAATGTCAGTATATGTCAGAAAAAAGCAAACGGTGCAAAGAAAAGAAGGTGCTGGAACCAGGGGACGGCTCTGTAGTGGAAACCAGAGGACCGTCCCCTGGCTTCCACTAGACCTAGAGGAAACA
>JAZUFS010000227.1:0-6936 GCA_045640805.1 Treponemataceae bacterium | reverse complement strand
GTAAAGTGGTGCGGGAATGAGTCCCAGGGAATCAATGTCATTCATGGCATTTATTATATCACGATTTTGCTGATTTCTGCGGATTTCGTGCTATACTGAATTCATACAATTTACGTTATCACGCGAAGTAACATTTTATATAAGTTAAGGTGTTCTGATGAATATGAAAGAGAAGTTTATCCGTTTTTTACTGATTGCCTTTATTGCCGTTACTGCATATCCGCTTTTTGCAGCTTCATCATCAAAGACCATGTATGTCTCGCTCGATCCGGTATCGCTTAAAGAAAGTGCGTCTTCTTTTGCAAAGGAAGTTGGAACCGTCGAGTATGCTTCAAAAGTCCGCGTAGTCGAAGAAAAGAAAAACTGGGTTCGCATTGAGCTTGAGGATATTCCTTCTGTTTCAGGATGGGTTCCTTCCTCTGCCCTTTCCTCAAAGAAAATAAAGGCAAAGGGAACAGGCACCACGGCAGATGCTGATGAGATTGCACTTGCCGGAAAGGGATTTACAGCAACAATCGAGGCTACCTACGCGGATGAATACTCAATCGATTACGGCCCCGTAAACTATGTAGAAGATCAGGCAGCATCAGCGGATGACATTCTCGCGTTCATCCGTGAAGGTTTCCTTGCAGGAGGTGACGAGTAATGCGCGCACCTCACGTTCCACACATCCGGAAGAACAGTATTTTACACACCGCATTTTCTGCCGTGCTTCTTTTTACGACGCTCATGATTACGTCATGCGCCTCAACGCCGCTTGGCAAACTTGAGCAGCTGGGCCGCATTCTTGACAGCCCCGCAGGAGATGCCATTTTTTCAAGCGTAGAGTCAATTCAGGATGCTGCAGAGGAAATAACTCCCGAAAACGAATACTACATAGGACGTTCTGTCGCGGCGGCAATTACAAGTCAGTGGGCCGTCTACAAGGGTGCTCCCCAGACGACAGCATACCTGAACGCAATCTGCGGCGCCATCACCATGAACTCTGACATGCCGTTCCTGTATAAGAATTACTGTGTCGCAATTCTCGACACGGATGAAATCAATGCGATGGCAACTCCCGGCGGTCACATTTTCATAAGCCGCGGCCTCATCAGTTCAGTTGACTCGGAAGACGCCCTCGCGGCAGTCATTGCACACGAAATTGCCCACATCCAGCTGAAGCACAGCATAAGCGCCATCAAGGCAAGCCGTGTCACGGGAGCAGTTACACAGGCGGCAAAAGCAGGCGCCATGGCAGGCATTGTCATGTTGAACGATGAACGCAGCAGTAAAGGACGCGGACTCAGTGATGACCAGATGGAGGCGCTGCTCGGTGCGGCTGATTCACTCAGTGATGTCACCGCCGAACTGACTGAAACGCACGTCAATTCTGGTTTCTCAAAGAGTCAGGAATACGCAGCCGACGAAAAGGCGCTCTACCTTATGGCTGATGCAGGCTACAATCCTGAAGCAATGATTGAAATGCTCAAAAAGATACCTGACGGCGGAAAACACGGATGGGGTGCAACTCACCCTGAGCCAAAAGACCGCATTAAGGAAGTGAACGGCGTGCTTGAGGAAATGGAAGATGAGATGGATCTGCCGTCTGTCTCAAGGCAGGCACGCAAAGCCCGCACAGCACGTTTTGAAGAAAACAGACTTCCGTAAGGAGTTTTCATGAACAGAAAAAAGAATGGTATCCTCATCCGCTCTGCAATTATCGCCGCAGCCTGTTTTGTACTGGTTGCGGTACTTTATTCTACAGGCATTTTCACGTATTTCGAGAACAAGACGTATGACCGCCGCATGGTTTTTGCCGCGAAGTACAAGGAACCGGCGGAGGAGATTTTCTTCATAGAAGTTGACCAGCAGAGCATCACCTGGGCGCAGGAGAATTATGGCTGGGGTTGGCCGTGGCCGCGCGAGGCATATGGCCGCATGGTAGAATTTTTCGCGGCAGGCGGCGCAAAGTCAGTCGCGTTCGATATCCTCTTTTCAGAGCCGTCGATTTACGGTGATGAAGATGACCTTGCCTTTGCACGTGCTGAGGAAGAAAGCGGTATTGTAATCCAGCCACTCAACATCATGGTAGAGTACGCAGATTCAAGTGCAGCAGGCTCTCTGGCAGGCGGACTCAGTGCAAAAAGAGACGCGAAGGAGACGGCGCAGTATCCCGTAGACTGCATCCGCGAGGGCGCCGCAATTCTCGGAAATGTCACGAGTTACATGGACGACGATGATATTATCCGCCGCGGAAGACTCACCTACGAGTATGATGGTTTTACCTACCCCACACTCGGTACGGGCCCGATATTCCTTGAAGGCGAAGAATCTCTTCTGGACGATGTGCCACGGCTTAAGGACGGGTCGGTACTGCTGCGGTATCAGGGAACTCTGGACGATTACTGCCCGTACAGTGCCTACGACGTGCTCGAAAGCTACGACCTGTGGCTTTCCGGCGAAGAAGGCTTCCTCGTTCCGGAAGATTTTGAGGACGCATATATTTACGTGGCATATTACGGACCGGGACTGTACGATACGTGTTCAACACCTGTCTCCCAGGTATTTCCGGGCGTCGGCGTACATATCACCACGCTCGACAATATCCTGACAGACAGTTTCATGACACGCGCTCCCGACTGGATAGTCCTGCTCTGGCTTTTCGTCATGTCACTGCTCGGAACAGCTGTCGTCGCATATGCAGCAAACAGACATACGCAGAAGACATCAGTCGCTTTCATGGCAATCGGCTTTGCACTGGGCGGGCTGCTCTCTGTCGGACTTCCCTACTTTCTGTTCGTAAAAGGCATTCATCTGGCGCTTATTGCATCGGCCGCTTCATTCCTCATCAGTTTCCTTGTATCAGTCGTGTTCAGCATGACCGTTGAAGGAAAGCAGAAGCGCTTCATCAAGGCTGCTTTCAGTCAGTGTCTTTCAAAAGATGTCGTCAACCAGATTATGAACGACCCGTCTAGTTTCACGCTCGGTGGCCGCAAATTCCAGATGACGGCCATTTTCACGGATATACAGAAATTCTCATCGTTCAGCGAACTCCTTACCGCGGGCGAGCTCGGTTCACTGCTGAACTTCTACCTTACGCGGATGAGCGAAATCATCATAAGCGAGCATGGAACGGTAGATAAGTACGAGGGAGACGCAATCGTTGCGTTTACCGGCGCTCCCGTCGAGATGGATGACCATGCCGTGCGCGCGTGCCGGGCCGCAATCCGCATGAAAATGGCTGAGGTTGAGCTGAATGAGGAAATCCGCACCGTCGCAGCTTCGGAAAAACCTCAAGGCATGGAAGATGAACTGTACAGCGCTTTCAAGGTGATGGTCGCAAATGACAAGACGATCTTCACGCGCATCGGCCTTAACTCAGGCGAGATGATTGCGGGATATTTCGGAAGCCAGAACAAGAAGAACTACACGATGATGGGCAACAACGTAAACCTTGCATCCCGGTTGGAAGGCGTCAACAAGCAGTACCACACAGGCGGCATACTGATAAGCGAGGCTACACGCAATCAGCTTGATGAGCGGTTCATCGTAAGAAGTCTTGACCGCGTACGTGTCGTCAACGTGAACAAGCCGATCCGCCTGTACGAACTGCTTGCACTCGCGGATGATGACGGAAATGATGCTCAGGCAGTAGTTTCTCACGGAAAGGCAGGCACCGCTGTCAGGGCACCGCTCTCTCTCGCCGCGTATGTAGCTGCGTGGGAAGCTGCGTTCGCCCAGTTTGAGGCAGGCCGCTGGCAGGAAGCATACGACGCATTCACCGCACTGCATGCCCAGCACCCGGATGACGGCGTCGTCAGCTACTACATGAATCTTGAAGAACGCTTCTTCCTGAAAGGCACCGTCCCCGGCGAGCACGATGACGCCGGAGTTGCTTACGAAGAAGACGGTGTATTCAGACTGCTGCAGAAATAAAAAAGGAGGCCGTTTCGGGCCTCCTTGATTGAATTACAGCTATCAGTTAGGGTTAGGATATTCGCCGTAGTATTCCCATTCGTGGGACCACAATGGCAGGCGATATTCGCCGTACACTTTGGATGTCTCTCCCGAATCAATATACTTTCCTTCAGCATCATGCAGGCGGAATGCGAGGCCACCGGTCGTGTACATTCTAGGTTGTCCGTAAAGACCTGTTTTATTATAGATGCCTGGTATATCTACTTGAGAAGCCTGGTATGCCTTATAAAGAGCAAATCCATTTTCCTGATCTTCATCATTATTGCAGAAATACAGTGGATACTTCGTAGTGTTATCCACAATTCCCCAAACATCGATTTCTGAAACACCTTGAATTTCGGGGTCAGTAACCCGTAAACGAATATCGTACGTATCGTAAGCGTCGTTCAGGAAACAGAGCGAATACACAACTGTCGGGTCTTCTATGGTATAAGATTGCGTTGTTGCTGGCAGTGAGTAGGTACCAACTGTCCGGCCTCCAGGCATTTTAAGCGTAAATGGTGCGCTGTTACTGTTAATAATAACATCCTGGTGTAAAACCGGAGCTCCCTTATAGCTGCCATGGTTATACTCAAAATCTGCACCTGTTACACTGTCTGAACTGACTCTTGCCGAACCCTCTCTATACCCGTAACTTGCAGTAAATTTAATAAGGAATTCATACTCTCCCGCATCAGCACGGAAGGCCCATGGAATAGTGACTTCCTGACCACTGCAAATCAGAATGCCTTCCGCTCCCTGCTTTTTCGTAAAGTGATATGAATTACCTGTTTGTGATTCCTCTATCTGCATGTAGGTTGTATTCTGTGGTACATTCACTACCAGAGAGAATATGCCATCCTTTTTTTCTACAGTGAGCACAGGTTTTCCATTGTCCATAAGGATATTCTCTGTCGGACCATTAGTGATGTCTACTGCCTGTAAGTTTTCAGGAACTGGTGTAACCGGCGTAATCGGCGTATAGGGAAATTGGCCGTTTATCGGATGAAGTTCAAAGCATCCGTATGGGATGTCTGTCATCGTAAAGCGCCAGATGAAATTCGGAATTACCTTACCATATTCAGTAAGTGTAGTGTTTACTGTGTCAGCATCTGCCCCTGCGAAATCAAGGAAATTGACTTTATTTCCTTTGAACAGATTATCGCAATTCTGCTCAAAATCATCATTCGCCCCTGGAATAAAGTTACCGCTGACAGGCAAGTCTATTACGTTTGTATCAATCCATTCGAATTCTTTTTTGCCAGAGTCATAAGCCCAAAGTTCCATTACTGCACGGAACTTCTCAATTCTGCTGGCTGCCACTGTATTGGTTACCGTCCAGCGAAGCGTGTTCAAAGAAATATTGTCAAAGTACACGTTTCTCTCGTTTCCATTTTCTTCATACTTCATCTTGATTTTATCGAAATTCGTGAAATCAATTGAGGTCAGGGTATCTTTTTTATCACAGCAGACAATTTCTTCTTTCACGGTATTATCAGTATTTACAGTTTCACATCTGAATACATAATAATTACATTTCTTTCCATTAATTTTGGAAGGTGCAAAAGGCCAGATGAATGTATACGTGTCTTTTCCGCCTGCAGTAATCTCAGCCTTTTTACTTTCATCAAGGAAAAAGCGTGTACCGGAAGAATACTCATATACAGAAACTCCGTTTATTTTTGAAAAATCTATTCCCTTGATTGTGATTGTGACACCATTTTCAGTCGGCTCAAGTTTGATGTGATCATCTTCTGTCATGAAGTTCATCACAAGAGATGTTTCATTCGAACCTTCTTTTACGGTAACAGGCTGTTCTCCTTCAAAATGAAGTCCTGAATCATCATCCCAGGCTTTACATTTCAGGGTATAGTCACCGGGAGTCAGTTTTTCAAATTTCACGGTTTCACCAGCACAGCCTTCCTTGGAGTCAATGAAATCCGGTTCGGCAATGAGCGTAACATGAAAGTGCTGCTTCTCATTTACGGCAGGATCAGCATCGCGGGAAGCAGCACCGGGGAAAGCCGGCAATACAAGTGAAATTGAAGTTCCATCAGAAGTTATTTTACCGTTTAGTGAGTCAACCGGATTACTTCCAGATACATCATATTTCACAGATGAAAGATGATCACAAGAAATAAAGCAGAATAAAGCCAATACAATAACGACGAAAAATAAGGTCTTTTTCATTAAGAAACACTCCTACATCATTAGTATAGTCCACAACTTTCAATAAAAACACTAAAATCTCTATTTTTTTGGTTTTTTTTTACAATTTTTTACCAGCGGATGAGATGACCATCCGGATGGAGGTGCAGTATTCTGCCATATTATAGCTATATTTAATCTATTATAGGAATTTATTTGACATCTTATTATCTTCTCCTTATACTCTATATGAGAGGTGACAAAATGACAGAAGCAGCTGTTTTTGAAGCTAAGAACAGGCTCCCCTATTACATCCATCTGGTTGAATCAGGCGAAACCGTACAGATTACCCGCCACGGAAAGCCTGTCGCCCGGCTTGTAGCAGAAAAGGAATGTGAGCAGAAGTCAGAAGGTCAGATTTTCATGGACAAGGTTATGGCATGGCGGGAAAAGAATAGGGATTGGTTGACTAACGAAGTTATTGATGAAACCTTTACTCTTCCAAGATCACTTGAACCGTTCATACGACACCCTGAAGATATCGCTTTTGGAGAATAAAATGCAGCCTCTCTATTTACTTGATACGAACATCATTTCTGAAATGACGAAACCTTTTCCCGATGAAATAGTAATTCAGAAAATAATCGAAAACAAGCAGATAAGCAGAATATGTTCCGTTACTTTTGATGAAATGCTATATGGTGCAAAGCGTCTTGAAAAAGGGAAAAAAAGAAGTGAACTTTTCAGGTTCTGCACTGATTATATACAGATTAATTATGAGATTATCCCCTTTGATGTACACGCGAGCTGGATAAACTCAGATTTACGGGAACGTCTTGAAGCTGCAGG
>JAZUFS010000226.1:0-7086 GCA_045640805.1 Treponemataceae bacterium | reverse complement strand
CGAGTGAGATACCAAAGCGCCGCAGCGACACTGGGAGCACCAGTAGGCTGACACCCCTCTCTGTGCTTGATATGTAATATATATGTTAAAATATGTTATACTGTCTGTATGGCAAATTCCGGCATTTCGTCTCTTATCTCTAAAATCCACTCCAGTTCAGCGTCATTTCTTAAGTCCGAACTCCAGGCGCGCGGTCTGCCGGATATGGTCTCATCCCACGGGAATATTCTCTTCCAGCTCTCTCAGGCGGGTTCCCTTTCCATGAAGGAACTTTCCGAGCGCATCCACCGCGATAAGTCGACGACTACCGCCCTGATCAACAAACTAGAAGCCGCCGGATTTGTCACACGCGAAAAGGATAGCACCGACAGCCGCATCACAAACATCAGCCTGACTGAGACCGGCAGAAACTACAACGACGTTCTGAACGCCATCTCGTCAACTCTGAACGAACGCTGCTGTCAGGGGCTTTCTGCGGATGAACAGAAGACGCTTTTCATTCTCCTGTCCCGCATCTCCCAAAACTTTTCCTGACTCCCCCACCCCACTGTTCGTATAAGCATTATTTTCTTGCGTTTACATGAATGTGGGTGTACTTTATTTATATGAACATGTTCATATAAACAGAACATGCTCTATGAGGTACCCATGCCGAAGATTATTGAAAACGTCCGCGAAAGTCTCATTGCCGAAGCAAAAAAACAGGTTCTGGAAAACGGATTCACCTCGCTTTCCATCAGGTCTGTCGCAAAAGCATGTGATATTGCATCAGGCACTGTCTACAACTACTTCGATTCCAAAGAAACACTCGTCGCATCCTTTATGGCAGAAGACTGGCAGAATGCGGTAAACGCAATGAAAAACCGCTGTCAGCACGAAACTGATGCAATCTCAGTACTCCGGATCATCCACGAGGAACTGGAATCATTTATCAGCGACAGACAGTCTCTTTTCAACGACCCTCAGGCAGGCGCAATCTTCAACGTATCCGGCAAGAAATATCACAACATGCTTATCAGTCAGCTGCTGGAAATCGCCGGCACAGTCTGTACATCAGCAGCAAAAACAAAAGACGCTCCCGTTGCGGAGTTCGCTGTTGAGACATTATTACTCTGGACAATTCAGGGAAGGTCTTTCTCTGATTATATATTAATTATAAGCAGTCTGTTTCAGTAACAGGCCGCACAAGCCGTTGACGCAGGAGCGTACCGGCAAAGGAGGATTTAATGAGTAGTTTTGAAGACTTACGCATCGTAGACAATTTTTATCAGACATCACTGTTTTTCCCAATGCCTACAGTAATCGTAAGTACATTGTGTGAAGACGGATCCACTTCCCTGGGCCCCTATTCTCTTGTACAGCCGTACTACATTGCCGGAAAGGAGTTCTACGCCATGCTGCTGAACTGCCGTAATTCATCAAACACGGCACAGCACATCCTGGCAAACGGCAAATGTGCCCTGAACTTCATTCCGGATGACCCGAAACTGTTCAAGGAAGCAGTCAAGCTCAGCTGGCCGGGAGATACTCCTGCAGAGAAAATGCCAAAATGCAATTTCAAGCTCGAAAAGTCACTGCTTGAAGAGCAGACTGGTGAAAAGAGACCTATGGTTCTGACGGATGCAATTCAGGCGATTGAATGTACTTGGGTACGCGAGCTTGACCACGCAGAAAATGACAAGCCGGGTGAACTCAACGGATATGAGCCGCCGTATCACGATTTCAACGGAATTACATCTAAGTTCGGTTCCACATTCATCCTGAAGATTGACCGCATCATCATGAAAAAGAAGTACAAGGATGCCATCATCAACGGTGTACGCGCAAAAGATTTCCCAGCCCTTCCTGTCGACTACGGATATCGTGACAGCAAGAACTTCTGGTTCCACAGAAAGAGCCGCATGCGCGCAGAACTGCTCCCTATCAGACAGCAGAGCCTTGCGTCCGTACGTTACGCCGCAGACAGAATCGACGACAAAATCAAGTTCACCGACGAGGCACTCACTCTCATGCTCAATGTTCCGCGCGTCTTTTTGCCGGTTGCACTTAAGGGCTGTGTTCAATGGGCCCGTGAAAATAACGTCACGCTCATTACTGAAGAGCACATGAAAATCATCAATGACAAACGCTCCAAGGAGAAGGCAGATAAAAAATGAAAGAATTTTCGGTATCTATGTCCCTGGTGGACTATATTCCGGTTTTTCTCTTTCTTGCGGGAATCATCATGCTGCAGAAAGATTTGTACAGTCGTATGAAAAAGGGCGCTTTCGCACTATTTTGTGCTGGAACGGTCAACATTTTCTTTGCCGGTTTCCTGAAAGCAACCTATAAACTGCTGTACGCTCTCGGCATCTGCGACTTTGATGTACTGAACACCATGTTCCTGCCCGTGCAGTCGTTAGGATTCCTGCTTGCCGGAATAGCCATGATTTCTTTCATGGCACAGAAGGACAGCAAAGACAGTGTCCGCGCCTGTTCAGTGGCAGCAGTTCCAGTAGTCTGGAAAGGCACCATGCTCTTCATCTCCATGATGATCATCGGGCTGGGCGGCATGTGTGCCGGACTCATCAAACTCTGCATCTCCCTCAAGAAGAAGTGGGCTTCCCTGCTGTTCGTACTTACATTCATCTTCTGCTGCTGCATGGGCTACCTGTCATCAAAGTCATTTGACAAAGCCATATGGAACTGGATTGCAGAAGGAATAAACGTCGTCGGCCAGGGGTGTTTCCTGCTGGGTACACTTGTCATTCACAATGCACTGAAGGCGGAAACAGCTGACTGACAGTCTGCATGATAATCCTGAAAACTCCTGTAAGCACTGCCTGCAGGAGTTTTTTTTATCTTGTTGCAGATGGAAACATCCATTAAAAACCAAGCACTCTTGACGTTTTACGTTAAGTTTGATATAAAACCATTTAGTTTGATATCAAACTTTTTCCGGCAGATTCATGTCAGTCGGAATCATTTCATATACAGGAGATATCATGAGTTTCCGTTCACGTAATTCCATCACAGGCCGGGTAGTACTTCTGCTCGTAACTGCTGTTTTCCTTTTTACCGGATGCACGCCAAAATCACGTTCCGCCTCTACCGGCGCACCTTCAACTGAATCACGCCGCATTGCAGTTTTTGTCCCGGGAATCGTGTCAGGCAGTCCTGTCTACGAGATGCTTTCAGAAGGCGTCATGTCATGCATCGGCGACTGGAACGCAGAACACCCGACAAAAAAAGCAACGGTCACCGTCATTGAAGCGGGCACCAATCAGGCGGAGTGGAACGGCAAACTAACCGCACTCGCAGCTTCAGGAAGTTACGACGTCATCATCAGCTCGAACCCGTCACTTCCTGAACTTGCCGCACCGCTTACCAGGCAGTTCCCGGATATAAAGTTCATCCTGCTCGATGCAGAACTTTCCGGAAATCCGGCCATTGAAACCGTTCAGTACAATCAGTGCGAACAGGCATACCTTGCAGGGTATGCAGCCGGCGTGGCAACAATTTCAACAGAGCTTACATACGCAAATCCGGAAAAGAAGGTCGCGCTCATTGCGGCGCAGGAATATCCGGTCATGAATAACGTCATCCTCACGTATTTCACGAAAGGGGTCTGTGATGCCGCTCCCGGTGCCAGTGTTGATTTCCGCGTCGTAGGTAACTGGTACGATGCATCCAAGGGCGCAGAAATTGCCCGCGCGCTGTACAACGATGGCGTCGACGTCATCCTGCCGATTGCAGGCGGTGCCGGACAGGGCGTCATTGCCGCAGCCCAGGAACTCGGCTTTTACATCACATGGTTTGATGACAACGGTTTCGCCCAGGCCCCGGGTCTCGTCATTTCAAGTACTGTCATGGAACAGAAACGCATGGCATATGAAGTCACCAAAGACTATCTTGAAGGAAATGCAGCTTTCGGCACGGCACGTACTGTCGGTGTCCGTGAAGGCTACGTAAGATTCGTCCAGGATGATCCGCTCTACATTTCATCACTGCCAGAAAAGGACCGCGCGCGCATCAATGCCGTTTATGAAGACATTACAAACGGCAATCTTGTACTCGGAAATACGCAGCTGTAACAGCCGCTGAGTAACCGCAGACTCACTTCAGCCGGTACCGTTTCCAGGAGAGTACACACCGCCGACATGCACTCACTTGCCGTCTCGCACATTGCAAAACACTACTCACGCAAAAAGGCGCTCGATGACGTTACACTTACATTCAGGACAGGACACGTATACGCACTACTCGGCGAAAATGGCGCAGGAAAATCGACGCTCGCGTCATTGCTTGCGGGAGACGCAGTGCCTACCGCCGGCAGCATCCTGCTTGACGACAAGCCCGCTGTGTTCCGTTCGCCACACGATGCACTTGCCTCGGGTATTGGCATGGTCAGGCAGCAGCCTCTTCTCGCGGATGAGCTTACCGTCTGGGAAAACTGCATTCTTGGCAATGAGAAGGCAGGATTCGCGGGCGTGCTCAGAAAAAAGGATGCACTCGCTGAGCTGGAAGAACTTCAACGGGCGTGGTACTTTTTAGTACTACTACCTCAGAAGGCAGGATTGCTCACAGCTCCCGAGCGGATGTACACATCACTCCTTGCCAATCTCTACAAAAAACCGCGCTTCCTCATCCTTGATGAACCTTCTGCTACACTCGACGAAGTCCAGCGGAAAAAGCTGTTTGCCGCCATAAAGGAAAAAGCGCATCAGACGGACCTTTGCATCATCTTCATAACGCACAACATTCAGGAAGCGCTCGACAACGCGGATTACATCACCATCCTGCAGAAAGGTCATGTCGTGTTTGAAAAAGACATTACAGAACAGAAACCTCAGGCAAGTGACATAGCGGATATGCTTTTCGTGCGTAAAGAAAGCCGCGGCTTCACGTTCGCCTCATCTGCAGGTCAGGTACCATCCGCCACAGATGCGGCGCCCATGCTCGAACTGCGTAACGTGACAATCCGCTCGAATTCAGGCGCGGCTCTTTTCAACATAACCTGCACAATCCCCAAAGGAAAGCTCACCGTCATTTCAGGTCCCCGCGAAAGTGGCATGGACACGCTCGAAGACCTGCTTACAGGAATGCTTCCCGCCACAAAAGCACACGCGATCACAGCAGGTACTGACACCGGCATGTTCTTCAACGGCGAGTGGCTTACACGGCCGCTGACGCCGCGGTTTCTGCGCGAGCATGACACGGCGATAGTTCCCTCCCGAAAGATGATCCGCGCTTCACATCCTGAACTCACAATAGATGAACTGTTAGGCAGTACAGGTGCTGACCCGGAAGTAATACTGCAGCAGGTACAGACCGACATTACGCCGCAGGAAAAGGTGAAGGCCCTTTCTGGCGGCATGCTTCAGCGGCTTATTATTGCACGCGAGCTTTATTCCAATCCGTCATTCGTCATCATGTGCAGTCCGTCATACGGGCTCGACCGGTTCAGTACGGGCAAAGTCACGGAAACCGTACAGTCACTGCTTTCACGTGGAGCAACCGTGCTTGTTCTTGGAAACGAAAGCGAACTGGCGCAGATTGCAGACATCCGCTATGACCTTATCTCCGGTCACCTCACTCCCGCAAAGGAGGCCCGCTGATGCGTCAGAAACTGCAAAACTGGACAGGTCCGCTCTTCTCAATTGCCGCAGGGCTCATTGCGGCAACGTTCATCATCCTGTTTACATCAGATGCACCCGGGACGACACTTACGGCCTTTTTCACAGCTCCGTTCTCATCAGTCTGGTACACGGGACGCATGCTCAACACCGCTACCCTGCTGCTTCTGCCGGCTCTCGGCGCGTTGCTCTCACTTCTTGCAGGCCAGCTCAATCTGGGCGGCGAAGGACAGGTGTACGCGGGTGGCTTTGTCACTGCAGTGTTCCTGAACGCAGTGTGTCCCGCAGAAACTTCTGCCGGCATGAATTCCGTTTCAGCATTCTTCATCATGTTCTCCGCATTCCTGCTTGCATCCCTTACCGGTGCATTGCTTACATTCATTCCGGAACTGCTCAGAAAATATCGTAAGATTCCGGTCCTGCTGACGACATTCCTTCTTTCAAGTGCATGCATTCCGTGCATCGATGATGCAATTTCTTCAATCGTCTCAAGAACAGGCGGCAATCTTCTTTCAACACCGCAAATTTCATCCGCATTCCGTTTCACGCTCATTATGATGCCATCGCAGTTGAATACATCCGCATTCATTGTCCTGGCAGTATTTGCCGTCGTATATTATCTCCTGTTCAAAACGCGGTCCGGAGAAGTATTCAGGATATGCGGCCTCGCTCCGGAGTTTGCACTCTACAGCGGATATCATGTAGACGGAAACAGGGCGGCCGGCCTTCTGCTCTCAGGTGCATTCCACGGGATGACGGGGTTCTTCGCAGTTACCGGCACCTATTTTGCCTGCCAGAACGGATTTTACAGCGGGATGGGATGGAACGCGCTGACCGTCGCTCTCATTGCACAAAGTGCACCGGAGCTGCTGCTGCCGGCGTCACTCATTCTCGCATGGCTTTTCACCGCGTCTGACAGCGTCACGCTTACGGGCAATCTCGCCGGTGACATGACGAGCATCATACAGGCGACTGTCCTGCTTGTCATTACGGTGCGCTTCACCGCCATGCAACGGAAGTCACGTGCCCCACGCCATAAAAGCACATTGCGGAGAGAACCATGACGACGATTCTACGTATTCTGATCAACAGCCTGCCGCTCATCTTCGCGTCGACCGGTGCCCTCATCAGTGAGTACACGGGCGTCATGGCCATATTCACGGACGGCATCATCAACCTGTCATCGTTCCTCGCGTACGCATGTGCTGTCATGACGGGTTCTGCCACCGCCGGCTGCATGCTCGCGGCAGTCATTTCCGCGGCGTTCATTATTCTGGCGGCACTTTTCACGGAGAAGACAAAAGCGAATCCGTTCATTACGGGCATCGGCATCAATCTGCTTTCAGGCGGACTCATATCAGTGTGTTCAGAAGCATGGTTCGGCACGAAAGGCGTTCTGTCTCAAGGCACTCTGACTGCAGTTCATAACACTGCGGTGTTCACGTCCGCGTCGGTACAGTTTGCGGGAATA
>JAZUFS010000225.1:0-3427 GCA_045640805.1 Treponemataceae bacterium | reverse complement strand
ACTCACTCAGGGCGGAACATATCTTTCAAAGGCAGGCTACACACTGAAGGGTGTCATTACAGAAAATCACCTTAAGAGTGCAAAGCTTACCGTAAAGAAAGACGGTGTGACAAAAGAAGAGCCTCTGGATCTTACGAACATAGCTTCATCAAAAGGTTCATGGAACTCAGCTTCAAAGACATGGACGTATATTCAGGCCATTGCATCTACAGGCGGTGACGGTACTTACACGTACTCACTTGCTCTTGAGGATGAAGCAGGCAATACAGCAACAGAAACACTGACCGTAAAGGTCGATACAACGGCCCCGACACTCATCATCACAACACCGGGTGCTGATCAGGCGACAAGTTCAACGCAGATGACAATCCGCGGAACAGTGGATGATGCTGGCGCCGGTATTAAGAAAGTCGTGTACTCATATGAGGACACAACACTGTCTGAAGAAGCTACCGTAAATGGTAACTCCTGGAGCGACGACATAACGTTCGTCGATGAAGGTTCATTCACCCTGTATGCAAAGGCAATCGATAACCTTGGCTGGGAAAGTGATACAGAGACAGTCCAGTTCTCTTATGATAAGGCTGATCCTGAACTTAAGGAACTTGTCGTTGGCAACGACAGCACGACAGTAAATGCAGGCTTTACACTTGGTGGTAAGGCGTGGGATTCAAACGCTATTGATGAAATCACCATTTCAACGACAGTTGGTGGCGAGACAAAGACCTGGAGCACCAAGACAGGCACTAAGAAGATTACATTGCTTGCAGACAATGTCGTCAACAGCAAGGTCGCAACAGAAGCTGCAGTAACGGCAAACAACTGGAGCATGACATTTGTTGTCGGCACCGGTAACGCCAGTGAATCAAACTTCATTGCAGATGGTACAAACAGCTTCACGATTACCATCAAGGATATCGCCGGTAAGTCACGCTCTTATAACCGTACTATCACCGTCGACAGCACTACACCGACATTGACTGTTGATACGGGTGACGGTTTTGCAAGTGCCCTTGTCGAAAAGGATATAAGTGCATTCGTTGAAGTAAAGGTTCACGCAGCAGACAATGCACAGTCTGGCATTACAGGAACAACCGCAACCGGTCTTGCAGGTGTTTACTATCAGATAACAAATGGTGACGTTACAACAGCTCCGTCATTTACATCAGAAACCGGCTGGACCGCAATGTCACAGGGTACAGGTGTTTGGACAGCAAACGTCAACTTCTCAAGCATTACGGAAGACTGCAGCAAGAAAGTCTGGTTTGCGGCAAAAGACCGTGCCGGCAACAGAACGGTATACACAGAGTCTCCGGCAGCCCTGAAGACAAAAATTGACCAGCACAAGCCGGTACTGGCAGTAAGCGGCGATGACTTTACCGCTGCTACCGGTAATATGACGCTTTCTCTTGTCATAACTGATTCAAATGCTCCTGCTTCAGATCAGCTTGATCTGATAGAAGTAGCTGTCTATAAGCCGGCAGATGGCGGCTCGGCTCTTGACCTTACGACTGCTTCACAGGAGTTGAAGACGGCCAAGAAAGTAGCCCTTACATCATATCCTGTTTCAGGGCCAACTGGTGCTAATCAGACTGTAGAAAGAAATTACTCGATTACCATTCCATTCAATTCAAGTCTCTTTGGAGATGATAATGGTGACTACACAATTACGGTCAATGCAAAGGACGCCAACGGCCGTGCAGCTGATCAGGTTACACATATCGTACAGAAAGATACCAGCGCACCATCTGTAACGCTTTCAAGTTATCAGTCAGCAACATCTACAAATGTAGGTACTCTGACAGTAACAGGTACTGTTACAGACAAGAACCTTGAGGAAGTACTTATCTGGCTGAATAACGATACGGCAAATGCAGAGAATATTACAACCAAACGCAACGGTTCCGGTGTGTTCACCTGGACAAAGTATGAACTGCCAGAAGGCGATTATATTGTTCATGTAAAGGCAACCGACAAAGCAGGACTTTATTCTGAAAAACAGACAGAAACGATTACTGTCGATATGACAGCGCCAAAGACAAGCATTGAACAGAATGCTGCAAGTTCTGTTTTTGAAGAAGACGGAACTGCAGTAACGGCAACAACCCTGCTTGCTTCAGATGCAACAGGTATAGATGCCGGAACATATCTTGCAAAGACTGCATTCACACTTAAGGGTGTTGTTGTTGAGAATCAGATTTCAAGCGCAACACTTACCGTAAAGAAAGACAACGGAACACCGACAGAACTGAACCTGTACTCAGTTGATCCGACTACTCAGCAGGTAGTACAGGCAGGAACGGGATGTACCTGGAACTCAACAACAAAGACATGGACATACGCTCAGACAATAAATGCAACAACACATGCAAATGACGGAACATATGTCTACTCAGTAAAGCTTGTGGACAAGGCTGGTAACCAGACGACTAAGACTGTCACCGTAAAGGTTGACACCACAAAGCCGTCAGTCAGCATTACAAAGCCGAGTGCAAATGAATCATTCAGCACGACAGGCGCCATCCAGTTGAATGGAACGGCATCAGATGCAATTGCCGGAATCAACAAAGTATATTACACAACAAACGGAGACGCCCCGACAACATCTTCTGCTGCAGCATCAGTAACAGGAAACAGCTGGAGCGTTGAGAGCCTGTCAGGCATTACGACAGAAGGCAGATTCCAGCTTCAGGTTATGGCAGAAGACAAGCTTGGCTTTGTAAGTGATGTCAGCGAAGTCTACTTCTCATACGATAAGGCTTATCCTGAACTGGATGAGACAGGCCTTGGAAGCGACGGACAGACAAAGAACACAGGTTTCAGACTGAAAGGCCGTGCATGGGATTCAAACGAAATTGATGAAATAACCATTTCTGCTCAGGGTAAGTCATGGAGCAACAAGTCTGGAGCAAACCAGATACAGGTTTCTTCGCTGATTACCAGTGCAGGAATTGCAGCTGGAAAGAAGCCGACATTTGCCGAAGTGACCGCAGACAACTGGGGTATGGACTTCGTCGTCGGAAGCGGTAATTCTGAAGAAAGCAACTATCTGGCAGATGGTACGATTGTGTTCACCATCACCATAAAAGATATTGCCGGCAAGTCCAACACTTATAACCGCACAGTCACTGTTGACAGTAAGGCGCCGACAATCAGCCTGACAGAAACAGACGGCTTTGCAAAGAATGCAGACAATAAGAATGTCGTATGGCAGGATATAAGCCCTTACAGCATGCTCAACGTTACTGTTGCCGATAACCCGCAGGTAACTGGCGGCTACAAGTCTGGTCTTGAAGGCGTCTGGTACAAGATTACCAGCACGGCGACACCACCAACAGACAACGATGCAACATGGACAAACATTGATGGTGCTACGGACGGATGGACTGCAATGTCTCAGGGTACCACAAAGTGGTTTGCCAATGTC
>JAZUFS010000224.1:0-9468 GCA_045640805.1 Treponemataceae bacterium | reverse complement strand
AGTTTTAATGGACCCGGTACAAGAGTACCCGGCAGGTCAAAAGCACCGTAGAAGCCGCCTGAACTGCTTGTCGTAAACTCAAGTTTTCCGTATTCGACAGGATTTCGCCATGACGTATCTGTCAGAGTGATTGTTGCCTTTCCCTCATATGGCAGGAATGAGCCCATCTGCTGGGTTCTGTCTATGCCGCGGAAAGAAACTGTCTCTCCCGGCTTATACAGACCGCGGTCAGTGAACAGGAAAACACGTTCCGTCGGAATGATCGAGTCGGCAACACGGTAGTACGAGTAGACGCCGCTCCGCCATGTTGCGTGTGAAGAAGGCTGGAATGATGCGCTGTCGTCGCCGCTGACGGCAGTAATGGCAAAATACGGATATTTCTCATAGTCAAAGAAGAACGTTTCAGCCTTATCAAGCGGGAAGGTGAGGATGGCCAGACCGCTTGCATCTGTTGTTGCTTTTGCAAGAATGTCTGCAGTGTCATCTGCCAGATGGTTAAGGTTTCCGTCCTTGCTGGAATGTGCGTAGACCGTAGCTCCCTCAACAGGAGTTCCGTCATCAAGATGGGTGACGAGTACGACTGCCTTGTTGATTCCGTAGCGCACCGTCAGACCGAGGTTTGTGACCTGTACGACCGTCGTGTTTTTACGTTCGTATGTGTTTCCTTCCGAATTCTTGAAATTTACGGATGAAGCAAACGCAACTGAGCCATATCCGTTGGTGAGATAATCGTCAAGGTCCACTTCTTCCATGATGCGCTGATTGCGTGTATCAGTGTCGAGCAGATGAACATTTTCCCCAAGTGGAAGATTGTTCTGCATTTTTGTCTTGACTGCAGAAAGCATCAGGTTCGCGTCAACATTAAGCGGATTTGCAGTATCCTGAAGTACGTAGAATGAATCGGGCTCAACGTTCTGATAGTCGAACATGAGCTTGTGAGGATAATTTGCCTCAAGCATCGTGACGCCGTAATTCTGGAAATTAACTTCACTTACAGCATCGGGCACGGTGATTTCCTCAACGGCTCTTGTGCCGAGCTGGCGCCCGTATACATCAGTTATGGTGCGCTCAAGGATGATTTTATACTGCGAATTGAAGGTGACGGGAAGTCCGTAAAGCAGAACGCTGTTGCCGCTCACTTCAATGTTGTCTTCAGTAATTGTCATGGCAGGTTCTGTCTTAATGCCGGAAAGAAGTGATGATGCATCAACATCATGTGAGAACACAATCCTGACCGGATTTGCGTATTGTGTCGTAGACGGATTAGTCCATGCGCTGTTGTAGGAAAAGTCCTTCAGTGTATGGAACGTATAGTGGGCAGTTTTATCCACGGTAATGTTTACGTCAGTGTTGAACGGGAGCTGACTGTCTATTACGTAGGTGACCGTGTCCGTAAGTTCCTGCTCAACGGTGAACTGAACAGGAATTCCGTTCGCTGTAATGACTGTCTTGGAAGCAATTTCGTCTGCCTTTACGGGGAAGTTGAACTGCACGCGGATGTCATGGGCTGCTTCTGGTGGCACATCATTTTCATCAACATATTCCCATGTCTGTTGAGTCCAGCGGTAGCCTGGCCTGCTCCAGACAATCTTGAGCGCGTCTGCCGTCGTCTTGAAGGTTGTTTCACCCGAAAGCTTGCTTCCGTAAAGTGAACGCACCGAGTCACTTACTTTTATGGTATATGTTTCAAGCGGATTGCAGTTTTCTTCTGCTTCAAAACTCAGAAGACTCGTACCGTACCACCGGAATTTTCCCTTGAGAGAAGGGGTTACCGTCATGTACTCGCTTTTGTCACTTGCTTCTCCAAGGGCAGAAAGCGGCACGACAGGTTCTGAAAAAAGTACATAGAATGACGGGTTACGTACTGCAGATGCAAGGGAGCCCTGCGGACCCCAATCTGCGACGGTGAATGTCCTGTTGTCATCCTTTCGTGTGTTTTCGGGAATGACTACAGGAGCGGGCTCTGCCTTTTCGGTACTGTATGCCGTCATATATTCGTCAAGGTCACGTAATCCCGGTACCACTGACGACGGATATGTCGTACTGCCTGTCTGGGCAGAAACTTTGCTTCCGGCCACGTCGCGTGACACACGGATTGCTTCTGCCTGGTCTTCAGGCAGATATGGCGTATAATCAAGAGTGAAGAAGTCTGCAGGATCTATAAAGGAGTCTTTTGTGTACAGGGCAAGCTCGTCCTGTGTGTACGGCTTTCCTGTTTCAGCATTTATTGCCTCTGGAGGTACTGACTCGTCCAGAACTGCTGATGCATCATTTTTTCTGTTCTTACAGCCTGAGAGCATCATCGTGAAGATGATGCAGACTGATGTGATTGTGAGGAATGTATGTGTGTGTTTCATTTTACAGACTCCAGATGCTCAAACAAAAGACCTGCGCCGGCCGTTACATCAGTTTTCAGACGACGGCCGATTACCTGTTCAAAATACTCCGGGGAAATTCCCGGCGTCAGCACTTTTTCAGTTCTGAGCACAGCAATATCTTTCCGGCGCAGTTTGTGGCCGGCTGGAAATGATTTCATGTAATGAATTGACCTGTTGGTACGTGTGTAGTTTGCAGCTTCTGACGGTGCGAGCGCCTTTTCTCCTGAACCGAGCATTGCTTCAGTCATGTCGTCGCCGAATTCATCTGTCAGGGAATCAAGACGCATGTCAGGTGAAAGCGCATCGAGTTTCCGCACTGATTGTGTCATCTGCGCAAAAAGTTCAGGTGGTAACGCGACAGGATCATCAAGTCCGTCTGTGTCACGGCTTAAGGTAATGTGTTTTTCAATGACTGAGCCGCCAGCGGCAACACTGTAACACGGCACAAGAACGGGGTCGAGCGAATGGTCACTCACGCCGCATCGTACGTCGAAGCGCTCTGAAAGCGTTTTAAGTACTGCAAGGTTATATTCTGTTTCCGGGGCAGGGTAACTCGTAATACAGTGCAGGAGTGAAATGTTGTCTTTTCCGATTGGCTCAAGAACGGCAAGTGCCTTGTCAATGTCTGCCATTTCAGAAACTCCTGACGAGACAATGACTGGAATGCGCCGTTCTTCCGGAAGCTTCATTTCAAGGCGGACAAGTTCATGCAGCATGGGAAAGTGATTCAGTTCAGGTGACGCAATTTTAATGCTGTCTGGTTTCAGGTGGAAAAGTTCCTTAAGGCTTTGTATGCCGAACGGAGAGCAGCTGAAATCCAATCCCTGCGTCCGGGTGTAATCGCGCATCATCTTGAAAAAAGACGGCTTTACCTCAAGTTCACGGAATCTGTCATACAGACGGATGGCACCTGTCGGCAGCTGAACTATTCCTGTATCCGGATGAAGAATTTCATCAGCGTACACCCACTGGAATTTGACGCAGTCTGCACCGGCATTTTTAGCGGCATCAACAAGCTGTTTTGCCTTTTCTATGTCACCCTGATGTGACGTTCCGATTTCTGCAATTATATAGGTAGATTCTGATGAAATTTTCATACGTGAAGTATAGTTTATCGTGACTCAACTTACAATACGGCATATTCGCCTGCTACAGTATTTTCATATAATTGACTAGTTTGCGTGTTTATGTTACGATATTTTAACTAATCTGATTTTCTTTAATTAATATAAGGAGTTCCAATGTCAGGACATAGTAAATGGGCGACAATTAAACACGCCAAAGGTGCAGCTGATGCAAAGCGCGGACAGCTGTTTACTAAATTCATCAAGGAAATTTCAATTGCAGCACGTATGGGCGGTGGAGACCCTGATTCAAACCCACGCCTGAGAACAGCAATCCTCAAGGCTCGTGCATCTAACATGCCTAAGGATAACATTGAACGTGCAATCAAGAAGGGTACTGGTGAACTGGGTAACGCAGTATTCGAAGAGAAGGTTTACGAAGGCTATGGTCCTGCAGGTGTTGCAATTCTCGTAGAAGTTCTTACAGATAACAACAACCGCGCTGCAGCTAACGTCCGCAACATCTTCTCAAAGACAGGCGGAAACCTTGGTGCAACTGGTTCAGTTTCATACATGTTCCAGCGCAAGGGTGTCATCGAGTTCGATGCAGAAGCTGTAAACGAAGATGAGATCATGGATGCAGGTCTTGAGGCCGGTGCAGAAGATATCGTCAACGAAGACGGCGTAATCACCGTTACAACAGATCCTAACGACTTCGCAACCGTACTTGAAGCTCTTCAGGCTAAGAACTTCACAGCACTTTCCGCAGAAGTTTCAATGGTTCCGGATACATACTCAGCTCTCGATATGGAATCTGCTGCAAAGCTCCAGAAGCTGGTTGACCGCCTTGAAGAAGACGACGATGTCCAGAACGTTTATACAAACGCTGAGTATCCAGAAGGATTCGAAGGCTGATTTGGACTTCCATTCCTTACCGGGTACGGTAGAGGCCGGGGCACAAAGCTCCGGCTTTTTTGTTGATAATGGAATCCGACGCATTCTGGGAATTGATCCGGGACTGGCATCAACTGGCTGGGGCGTAATTGATTTCAAGCAGAACCGTTACCGCCTTGTAAAATATGGCGTCGTAGAAACTGGCGCCGACGAACCGCACGGACAGCGGCTTACTGCAATCTACAACAGAATTGTTGCCGTCATAGAAGAATTCCGGCCGGACGAATGTGGCATGGAGACGCTCTACTTCGCAAAGAATGCCACGAGTGCAATGGCTGTAGCCGAGGCACGCGGGGTAGTGACACTGGCTCTTGCCCAGCATTGTATTCCACTTTTCGAATATACGCCGAACACAATCAAGCAGAGTGTAACGGGTTCCATCAAGGCAGATAAGAAGCTTGTACAGAATTACGTGAAACTTATCCTTGGTCTTGAAACAATCCCAAAACCAGATCATGCTGCAGATGCCCTTGCGGCCGCCATCACAAAAATCCACTTCAACTGATATATCTCATCATCAGTTTGATGAGCATTTGTCTGAAAAATCAGAAATCGATAAAAAAAACTCGAAAAACATGATAAAATCATAAAATTTTACAGTTCTACATAAAGTAACGTTTGGATATTTCAGAAAACAGTAGTATACTTACGGTATGGAAATGACAGAAGAAATGAAGATTCGCTCAGAATCTGGTTTTAACGAACTTTGTGAACTCATCGCCAAGACGACAGACGAAGCCTTCCTTAAGGATTTTCTTACATGTCTCTTAACAAAGGCAGAGATGTACGATCTTGCGAACAGATGGTTGCTCGTAAAAGAAATTGACAAGGGAACAACGCAAAGGGAAATTGCACAGGAATTCAATATGAGTCTGTGTAAAATTACCCGTGGATCCCGCGAACTGAAGAAGGAGAACAGCGCTTTCAGAAAGATGCTGGAGATTCAAAAGCAAAGTAAATAAGCTGTAACAAAAAAAAGCACTTCACCAAGTGAAGTGCTTTTTTTATGCCCTTATGGGATTTCTGTTATTTCAAAAGACCAAGAACTTCTTCGTCTCTATCCCAGCGGCGTGCAATATCGTACGGTGTCTCACCTGAGATATTCTTTACGTCACGTACAAGTCCCATTGAAAGAAGGCGTCTGATTGTGTCAGCGCTTCCTGTGCGTGCAGCATAGTGCAGGAGTGTATCGCCCGTAACATCTGCCTTGATACCGGAAGACTGTACGATGGCGGTAAGTACGTCAGCGTTATCTGTCACGGCGATAGATGCCGCGCTGTTGCCCTGGTTGTCGTTCAGGAATGGATCAGCTCCGTTCTCAAGCAGGACGCGGGCTGCATCATACTGATGGCTTGCAATTGCCATGGTGAGCGGTGTCTGGCCCTGGCTGTTACGTCTGTTAACAGGATATTCAAGTGTAAGCAGCAGAGCGAGGCGTTCAGCATTTACATGTGCCTTGATTGCCAGGTGAACAGGTGTGTTTCCGTCAGAGTCTGCGAGGTTTGCATCATCGCCGATGACTGCATGAACGACATCGTTTCCAAGGTCAAGTGACAGGGAGAACGGTGTGTTTCCGTAAGCATCTCGTGAAAGCGGATTTCCTCCAACTTTACGAAGAGCTTCTATTATATCAATATTTCCGCGAGCAGCAGCTTCATGGTAGGCATTGCGGCCGTACATTTCCTGAACGCTCGGGCTAGCACCGCGTGACAGCAGCAGTTCTACCAGAGAAGCATTGTTGCCCTGAATTGAATCGATGAGGACTGTCTTTCCCGTGATATCAACTGCATTGATATCAGCTCCGTTATCAAGCAGAAGGTTTACCATGGCAATGCGTCCGGACTTGGCTGCCTCGTGGAGTGTCGTCTTTCCGGAGATATTCTGTGCGTTTATGTCAGCACCAGCTTCAATGAGCATCTTTGCCGCGTCACGTGCGTCGTAGCGGACACATGCGTGAAGTGGTGTATTTCCAAGGAAGTCACGCAGATTCCAGTCTGCACCATTACTCATGAGCATTGCTACGGATGAAGGACTGTTTGCCTTTACAGCATTGAACAGCGGAGTTTCACCATTTGCGTTCTGAACGTTTACGGAAGCTCCCTTTTCAAGGAGTGAGGTGATTGCAGAATCAAGCTTCCATTCAGCTGCATAGTGAAGTGGTGTGTTACCGATTCCGTCTGAGGCCTTGATGATTTCTGAACTCAATACCCAGTCCTGAATCTCGCCGCCTGCAGTAAGTGCCATGCGAAGTGGTGAATAGTTGTCTGTGTTTGTTGAGAACACATCAGCCTGATAGGCGAGAAGCAGTTCACCTGATGCCCTGTCGTTTTTCTGGATTGCAATGAATAGTGGTGTATCACCGTTTCTGTTGCGTGCGTTTACATCGGCACCGCATGAAAGCAGGTATTTTACCTGTTCGACTGTTGCGCCGCGCTGAACTGCAATATGAAGTGGGGTGTTACCGAAAGAATCGCGTGTAAGGACGTTCTGCTTTGTAACAAGTTTCTGGATCATTTCAATCTGGCTGTCAAATGCACGGGTAAGAGGTGTGTTGCCGTTCATGTCTTCAGCATTGATGTCTGCCTTGCGGTTGACATAGAAATCAATATGATCTGCCCAGTGGTTTTCAACTGCCATCGAAAGAGGTGTCACACCGGCTTTGTTGCGCTCATCAACATCTGCACCTGCAGAATAGAGACATGAGAGAATGTCGGTTGAAACACCTGTCATGGTAGCAATGTGCAGTGGAGTATCGCCATAGAGGTCTTTTGCGTTTGGATTTCCGCCGTACTTGATGAGGAGCTGGTATGTCTCGAGCTGTGCATCCTGAGGTGTAATGATGAGCAGCGGAGTCTTACCGAGACTGTCCTGTGCATTTACGTTTGCACCTGCAGCAAGAAGCATCTTTGCAATTTCTGTACGTCCGTAGCGGACTGCCTCATGAAGTGGTGTCGTTCCGGAAATGTCCTTTGCGTTAATCTGAGCGCCTTTTTCAATAAGATACTCGACGATTCCCTGCTGTCCGTCAATGACTGCCATATGAAGAGGTGTCTGACCGTCATCAAAGCGGAGGGTTGGATTACGTGTCTTTACGGCGTCTTCGAAATAGTCGTAGGTGTCACGGAGTGGGGCGGCTCCGCCTTCAATGAGTTTAGCCGCAAGCTTGATGTACTCAATGTCATCTGCATGAGCGTAACACATTGACAGAGGAGTGTTGCCGTAGCTGTCAATTATTGAAAGGTTGATCTTTTTTGCAATGCAGTAGTCAATGGCTTCAAGATTCTGCCATTCGACAAAGTAGTGGACTATGCTGCGTCCCATTGCATCTGTAAGATTGCCTGTATTTTCATTAATCATCATGTCAA
The DNA here is from genome assembly GCA_045640805.1 of Treponemataceae bacterium. Taxonomy (GTDB): domain Bacteria; phylum Spirochaetota; class Spirochaetia; order Treponematales; family Treponemataceae; genus Treponema_I. The sequence continues at coordinate 1,707 of JAZUFS010000224.1, read as the reverse complement.
TGTAGGAAGGACCTGCATTGAGAGCCATCTCAAGGGCTGTACGTCCGTTGCCATCTTTAGCGAAAATGTTGCCATTATACGTTGAAAGGATTTCGGCAGAACGGATTGACTTGTTCTTTATTGCTACATGGAGTGCAGTATCACCGTCATAGTTCTTGAGTTCTGTCTGGGCTCCATTATAGATAAGGAAATTGACCAGATCATAATCATTGACGCGGGCTGCAGCATGAAGCGCTGTATTTCCGTTTTCATCAACACTGTTTACATCAATCTTTGTTGCAAACAGAGCACGTGCATCATCGCTCTTTCCATCAAGGATGAGATCCTGAACATTTGTGGATGTTTCCACTTTTACCGGTTCCTGCTGGACAACTGGAGCCGGCGCTGCCTTTTTCACTTCAGGAGTCTTGCTGGAAGCACATCCTGCAAGTATCACGCACAAAAGACATGCTGCAAGAAATGACGCTGTGACCTTTTTCATAAACACCTCTTAATATAGAAAAGTTCTTTAAAAGAATCGGTATAAAATGAGTTGAAATTAAGCGCTTTTTGCCGATATTCCGTGTATATGAAACGATTTTTCCTGTTTGTTGTATCACTGATGCTCATTTGTCTGATTTGTCCTGAAAATGCCGGTGCAGAAGGCTTTTCCGGTGAAGCCGTAAAGCTTGCTTTTGAACTTGAAAGCAGTTCGTATGTAAGTTATGAACGGACTGATGCGCGACGTTATGATAATGGCAGATATACCGGTCTTGTGAGCCGTGAAGTGCGGTCTCAGGTTAATCCGATAGATCCTCCCAAAGGTGCGGGATTTCAGAATGATGCCTGGTTCAAGGGAAATTTCATGGTAACAGAAGAGACAAACTCATCATCCGTGAAATTACGGCCTTTCAACAGCATGATGCCTACGACGTTTTATATTTCATCAAACGGAACACTTACCGTCGTTCCAGGCTACAACACGGACCATACCTACAGACGCGATTCAGGTTTCCCGACATACAGAAGCTTCCCGTCATATCCTGCGGGAGAAATTCACGTCGGAGATTCATGGACTTCGACAGCATACCGCGCAGTAGATCCTCTCGGTACGGGCATTTTCACCAAGCTGCAGATTGCCGTCCAGTACACCTATGTCGGTGACGAAACGTACAAGGGAACACCTTGCCGGAAAATCAGTGCAAAGTGGGCGACACGGTATGGCAGCGGAACACTGTATCATGACTACGATGGAGATCCGACGCTTACAGGAGCTACAGGTACCCACACCGCGGATATCATGGTTTCCGTTGAGACAGGAGCTGCAATTGTAATTAGTGACAGGTACGATGAGACATTCACGTATCAGGATGGAAATTCCGTGCGCTTTTCCGGAACGTGTACGCTTTTTACGGAATACACACCGGCTGTAGACAGAAACGCCATCATCAGCACATTGGGTAAAATCGCGAAAGTTTCAACGGAGTCTGAGACACTGGCACCGCAGACTGATTCGAAGGCGGATGCGCGGTCAACTGGTACGGGGGGCAGCTCTGGCAGTCAGGGCGCGTCGTCGACGTCAACGGCAGATATGCTCCGGCAGGCACTTACAGGCGGACGCACTTCGTCTGGAAGCAGTGGGGGCGCGGCTGGCTCCGGTGGCGGTACGTCGAGTGCAGCAGGCACCGGCGGTTCTGCAGGTACTTCTGGCGGCAGTATGTACGGAGG
>JAZUFS010000223.1:0-3864 GCA_045640805.1 Treponemataceae bacterium | reverse complement strand
AGTGCAGAAAATCATCATGGATGAACTTGAACGGCTTGCTCGTGAGGGCGTCCCTGATTCCGTGACAGATGCCGCAATGATGGCACTGGAATTCGCCCAGAAAGAAATACGCCGCGGATATGGCCCGTATTCAATGACGCTCATGGAACGTTGTTACCGCAGCTGGATGAACGGCGGCTCCCCATACGATACGCTCTACATCAGAAAGACATTCGAGACAATGCGGGAAGAACTTTCCGGTAATCCTGACTACGTAAAGAATCTTATCCGCGAGCTGCTTCTTGATAACGGCAACCGTTCGCTCATCACCATAACTCCTGACATCTCTTTCGAAAAAGAGCAGCAGAAAGCAGCTGACCTTCAGATTGAGAAAGCACGTCGTGAAATGAACATTGACGAGATTAAGCGCGCGCAGGATGAGATGCACGTTTTCCAGCAGACGCCTGAAACAGAAGAAAACCTTAAGAAGATACCGCACCTTGAAATACGCGAACTGAGCGACGATATCCTGTCGTACGGTACTGACATCCACACATTCGGCACGGTACCGGTCTACACGCATGAGCAGCCTGTGAATGGCATTACTTACGTGACAGCAGCGCTCCCTGTAGACGTACTCCCGGCAGAAGATTACATGTATCTGCCTCTTTTTGCGACTGCACTTACCGGCATGGGAATCGGCTCCGATGATTGGATTGCCGCGTCGGAACGTATTGCGGGAATAATGGGCGGGTACAACGCATCTCTTCATGCAGAAAGTGTCACGAAAACAGCATACGAACAGGCAGAAATAACGCCGGAACAGATTACCGACGGAAAAGAACGTACGCGGCTTCTGTTCCAGAAAGATAGCTGCCTTGGCCGGTCATGGCTTTCTGTCGGCGCGAAAATGCTGTCTGAAAAAACTGCCGAAGCCATTAATCTCATCTTTGACACTATTGCAAACGCAGATTTTTCAGACAAGAAACGTCTTCATGACCTGCTTGTTGAATACAAGAATGATTTTGTGGCGAGCATTGCACCTTCGGGACATCAATATGCCGCCAGCAGAACCGGCTGTACGGCATCACGTGCCAAGGCAACAGATGAAATGTGGAACGGTTTAAGTCAGCTCTATTTCATCCAGAAACTCATGGCCATGAACGAAGATGCGCTCGTAGAGAAGCTCAACGACATTAAGGCAAAGCTGCTGAATGCCGGTATCTGCGTGAACATTACCGCCGAAAAGCAGTCTCTTGAAGTGGCGCTCACATCCCTTGAAAAACATCTTGCAGGCTGGAAGGCACCTGCAGAACCGGCTTATTCCGACGATGACATTTTCTACAAGTTAGCATGTCCCGAACCGGATACCACGTGGTTTGATGCCCATACGCAGGTTGGTTTCGCGGGAATGACACTCCCCGCGCATACGTTTGGAACAAAAGAGTCTGTGTATGAGGAAATGCTTGCACGCTATCTTTCAAACAATATCCTGTGGGAGAAAATACGTACGATAGGCGGTGCGTATGGCGCCATGGCCATGGCAAATTCTACGGAAAACGTATTCCAGATGGCAACATACCGTGACCCGGTTCCCGAAACATCACTCAAGGTGTTCACGGAAGCTCTTGAAGAAATGGCTTCACGGAAACTGACAGATGATGAACTTGAGAAAGTAATCATCGGGACATACAGTTCATCCAAACAGCCGCGTACTCCGTCAGAGAAAGGTGTTACGGCATGGATACGACTTCTGTACGGAATTAAAGACGAAGACCGTGCATTCCGCATGCATACGGTTCTGACGGCAAAAGCTGAAGACATACAGAATGCGGCAAAACATCTTCTTGAAGTAATTGACATGAAAAAATGCGCTGTTATATTTGATAAAGGCAAGAATTATATTGGCAAAAAGGTAGAATTACCTTTATAATATCATTACGTAAATTACACGATTTCGGAGAAAGAAAAATGGATAGAAAACTCAAAGTATGTGCTGAAAACTTACGAAGACTTGTTTCTGATGTACAGGGTGCCCCTTATCCGGGAGAAGTTGATCCTGAACTGTACCTTATCTGGTATGAACACATTCAGAAGACTGCAATTGAATGCTTTGAGTTTCTGGATGAAAACATTCCGGATGACCGTTCTGAAATTGATAAGGCACTTAATGATGTCAAATAAACAAAAGCCCTGCGATGCAGGGCTTTTTCTTTCAGTACATGTGAAAGATTCGTTTATTTTGTGCTCTTAGTTTCTTTGTAGATGACTTCGCCAGATTCGTTCATGAACTCAAGCTCAATCCTGTCATTGTAGACCGTTGCCTCAAGCCAGCCGAAATCGGTGTTGTTCTGCCATTTTGAATATGGTGACGTGTAGATGAGGTTTTCATCAAGCTTGCCGCCCATCGTACCAACAATGCTGTATGCAGTGTTTCCGTTTTCAAGATACTCAAAGAAGTGGTTATGACCGTTAACAGCAAGATCAACATTGTACTTTTCAAGGATAGGGCAGATCCATTCGGTAACTGCAGGAATATCGCCCCAGTTGAAACCTGCAAGTTCATCATAATAGCCTGAGCCATACAGATAGCAATGGGAAAGTACGATGACCGTATCTTCCTGAGGAATGTCCTCAAGCTGAGAGATAAGCCATTTTTCCTGCTTTTTGTTGAATTCATGCTCATCCCACAGGACTCTGATAACAAGGATATGTACATTGCCGCCATCCATGCGGTAATAGTCAGGTTCACCTTTCTGGTTGAGCATTTTCTTGAAATGAGGTAATGAACAGACGAGCGTGTCGTGATTTCCAGGAAGTACTCTGAGAGGTACTTCTGACAGATGCGTCTCAATGTCAGCTATTGCCCTGTCATAATCGCTCAGAATGCCCATATCCGCAATGTCACCGGTAAGGAAAACCGCATCATTGCCGGAAGAAGCAAGACCGTCAAGGACATGGTAACGGGCTTCAACGTTTTCGTGTGATGCACCCCAATGTGGATCACTGCCGAAACCAAGCTTGATTACCGGAGTCGTTGTGTCTGAAGCTGCAACTTCATGAACCGGAAGCGGATCTGAAGCCTTAAGCAGATTTGCTTTAGAAATCGGTGTTCCAAGTATATTCATGATTGAAAGAACAACGAACATGAGGAACCAGAGTCCTCCGGCGATTCCTGAAAAGACGTAGGAAATGACACGTGTCGGTTTGTTTTTCCAGATAAACCATGGAATGATGGCGATAACCGGAATAAGGCAGATGGCGAAGAATCCCTTGAACAGGCCGTTAAAGAAAATGTGCCATGCCATGAGTCCCTGAATGCCACAACGTGTATAGAACCAGACTGAACATAAAACGGTAACGAGAAGTGAAAGCAGGGCAATCTGGAACACCCTTTCCTTGAAGAATTTTTTCATAAAAAAGCAAAACCCCCTATTAATTCTATCGGAATAAATGCCGAAAAGTATACATAAGGAATAGTATTCCTGTATTCTTTTTCTCAGAGGCAGACCATGCAGCAGTTTGAGCAGCGTAATATGTACATGCTTAAAGGTCCCTTGAAACGCAAGGGCTACGACTGGTGGAGACATTTTTTTACCGGAGTTAACAAACAGACAGGCGAACAGAAAGCCTTTTTCATAGAATATTTCGTAATCAATCCGATGCGTTCACCTCAGAATGTCGTCATCGGAAATAACGGTGCATCACGTCCGTCTTACGTAATGATAAAAGCCGGAACATGGGGCAAAAACTCATGCCAGATTACCAACTTCTATCCGGCGGATGAACTGCATAAGTCAAAACGTCATCTGGAAATATCTGTCGGGCCATGCTGCCTTTCAGAAACAATGCTTGCAGGAAAAGTGGAAACTTCCCAGCAGGATC
>JAZUFS010000222.1:0-6117 GCA_045640805.1 Treponemataceae bacterium | reverse complement strand
GATTGAAACGCCTAAGTGGGAAGATACTGTTCTGTTCCGTTTCTACCGTACGACAGGTTCTACAGGAGAACTTTTTGTACGCGATTTCCATGCGAGAATCCGTGATATGAAGGATGGCCGTGGAATTTGCTGTACAGCAGGAACATTTACGGAAGAAGCACGCAAGTTCATTGAAGGCCGTCCGATTGACCTTGTTGATAAGAACGGTCTGCTCAAACTGCTGCAGAAACTCGACAAATAAGCAAAAAAAAAGCTGCCGGAACCCGGCAGCAACGCACCTGAAAAATCCCCTCGGTTTCTCAAATGCCTACATGACTTAGTAAAATTTTCCACACAGAAGTGCGCATTTTCTGAGTAGAAACCATATGTTCAGTATAGGGTTTCCAGTTTTTAATGTCAAGGAAAAAACACTAGATATAGTGTTTTTGTTTCGGTATACTAAAAGCATGAGTAAACCAGTTATAGCCGTTCCTATGGGAGATCCGGCGGGTATTGGACCTGAAATTATTGTAAAGGCACTGGCCTCAAAAGAGGTTCAGCAGGCAGCAGATGTCGTCATTGCAGGAAATGCACAGCTTATTCACAAGGCTGCCGTTCTGTGTGGAATTCCTGAGTCTGTAGAACGGACATTCAATATTGTTCATGTCGAAACTGACGGATTGGAAATGTTAGTTCCGGGGCAGGTAAGTGCTGCGTGCGGACAGGCGGCGTACGAATATATTAAGACGGCGATAAAGCTTGTGCAGGACGGAACAGCATGTGCTGTGGCAACGCCGCCAATCAACAAAGAGTCACTTCGGGCAGCCGGTGTCCCGTATATCGGTCACACGGAAATTTTCGGTGCGCTTACGGACACAGCTGACCCGCTCACCCTGTTCGAAGTGCATGGAATGCGCGTGTTCTTTCTGTCGCGTCATGTATCGCTCAGAAAAGCATGTGACATGGTAACAAAGGAACGCGTCATGGATTACGTCATCCGGTGCAAGAAAGCGCTGGAGCAGCTTGGCGTGAAGGATGGCACCATGGCGGTTGCCGGCCTTAACCCGCATTCAGGCGAGCACGGACTTTTTGGCACGGAAGAAGGTGACGCGGTAGCTCCTGCCGTGGAAGAACTGCGTGCGCTCGGCTACGACGTCACAGGGCCGGTAAGTGCGGACTCCGTATTCCATCTGGCATTGCAGGGACGCTACAACAGCGTACTTTCGCTCTATCACGACCAGGGTCACATTGCCACAAAGACACTCGACTTTGAGCGCACCATCGCCATTACATGCGGTATGCCGGTGCTGCGGACGAGCGTAGATCATGGTACTGCGTTCGATATTGCCTGGCAGAATAAGGCAAGCGCCGTCAGCATGATTGAGGCGATACTGCTCGCGGCAAAATACTCGCGCGTGTAAATAGACGCCAACACGGCATGCGCTGGTGGAGCGTACTACGACATGGCATGTCCCTCTTGCGTGGGAGGGCGTCTGCGGTCGGAATTCATGCCAAAACGGCCGGTATCGCTTGCGTGATGCGGGCGTCTGCGGGCTATTCGGTCTGGATGAGAATGTCTGCTTTCAGTTCGCCGTCAAGTCGTATGGACACGAGATTTCCTGTCTTATCTGCGTGAAGCGGTGCTTCCCTGGAAAGGCGTGACAGGAAAGAATTCGGGTTGGCAGAATCCTGCAGGAGGGAGATGGTGACGGTGAAATTATTGCCGGCACCTTCATCTGCAGTAAAGAGCATGTAGATGGTTTCAGTACGCTGCCGGTAATCTGCGGTGTAGGTGCGGTCGGCCGTAAGCAGGAACGTGCCGTTTTTCTCTGGCGCCGAAATATATAAATCAGTAAATGAAGAAAGAATGTCGTAGCCGGCTACCCGGAAACGGATGAGCCCGGGAGTGCTTTTCACGGCAGCAGCTGAACTGGCAGTACTGGTCGCGGCAGTGCCTGTGCCTGAAGTGACGGTACCGCCCGCCTCAAGCTGCTTGGAAAGTTTGTCCAGACGGTCAATAATTTCCGTAAGCAGAACGGTTGTCGTCGTATTTGTTCCGCCGAGCGTAGTGCCTGAAAGCGCTGAAAGCAGTGACAGGTCGCTTGAATCGGAGCTTGAGCCAAGAAGGGAAGTCAGAAGGGTCGAGTCGGAGTCGCTTCCCAACAGGGATGAAAGCGTACTGAGTCCCGTGGTGGATGAAAGCCCCAGGAGTGATGACGCGGAAAGGCCGGTACCGAGCAGGCTGCTTGAACTGCTGGAAGAGCTTGAACTGGATGAGTCTGTACTGCTGGACGAACTGTCTGACGTGGAAATGTTCCCCGCGGAAATTGTCGGCATGGAGGGCATGGACGGACCTGAAATTGACGGCATGCTGATGCTGGAGATGCTGCTCTGGGCAGTGAGACGTGAGGTGCATGCCATCAGCAGAAGTACTGCGGAAAAAGCGGTGATTTTACAGGACAGAAAGCTTTTCTTCGACCATTTCGAGGCGTGAAGAAAGCTGCTCAATCGTTTTTTCAAGGCGTTTCTTTTCCTTTTCAAGACGGGTGCGGACATCAATGTCCTCAACCTTCTTTTTCATCATCTGGCGGACGGTATCTGGACTCTTTCCGGCCAGAATCTGCTCCTCAGCCTCATTTCTCTTCTGCGGATTGGAAATGGCTGAAACTATCTTCATATTATCATATCCCAGGGCAGGATTCAGGTTCTCGTTGCTCATTTTCCGGATTGAAGTTGCCGCCGCGCGTGGCAGACGCAGGATGCGGTCAATGTAATCCTCGTAGCGGATGTTTGCCTTTTCGCAAAGATCATGCGCCTCCTTGAGCTTTCTGCCAAACTCAAGCATGAGCGTTCCGTTTTTCTCGATGTAGTTCTTGCGGATATCCTCGGTAAGCGCGGCGAGTTCAGGTGCATCTTCAAGGCCCATGACATACAGGCCCTGCTGTTCGGCGATTTCGAGCAGTGCATGGAATTTTGCCCAGAATTCGTTTGTGTGCGCGCGGCCGCTGCCGTAATCAAGGCCGTTTGTCTCATTCAGCTTCTTTTCGGTAAGCAGATGATGTGTGTATTCGTGGATGGCCGTATAGACCATCATGTTGTCTGACTTGAAGTTTTTGTTGTGCAGGATGATTTCATGGGTTTCCGGTTTATAAAGGCCGTTCACTTTCTGGCTTTCCTTTCCTGAAAGCGTAACGGTGAAATCAATATCCGTGTTCTCAATTTTTAAGAGCATTTCTTTTATGGCGTCATTGTTCATTACAGAACCTCCATTGATTGTAAGATAATTGTCGCGGCGACGGTAGCGGCAGTTTCTGTCCTGAGGACACGGCTGCCCATGGAACATGATGCAAAACCGGCGTCTTTGAACAGCTGGCGTTCATTGTCTGTCCAGCCGCGTTCGCTTCCGATTGAAGCGTATACGTGCGGCATGCATGGTTTTGCCGTATTTTCAGGGATTGCGGTATTTCCGGTGGTACAGGCTTGTCCGACCAGCCAGGCACAGCGTGCTTCGGCGAGTTTCTGCTGCATGCAGGAGAATAGACTGCCATCCGGTTTTACGTTGTCGAGCATGACACGGATGTCGTCGTTTTTCTCACCGCCAGCAGATGCATTTTCGGCAAGGGTGGCAAGGCAGGCTTTTACAGACGGAAACAGCCTGAGTTCCGGCACGTGTGTGCTTTTGGCCTGTGCTGTGCCATCAATAAGTGCTGCGCGGGCGGCACCTTTTTCGACGATGTTCGAATCCATGTAGGATTTTTCGCCCAGTTCCGTACCACACAGATAAATTGCCTTAACGCCGAGGCCTGCAACGTCACGGAAGAGGCGTTTCAGCTGGATTGGACGGGGGAAACCCACAATCAGTGTCACGGGGTACAGCGGCTTGCCGTCAGACTGAGGTGTAAACTCGAAGGAAATGCCCTCATCCGTGTCAGCGGTAATGACTGCCTGACCCGCCTGACCGTCAATCACGCCGGCTTCAAATGAATCTCCCACGGTTTTATGCAGTACTTTCCTGATATGGACAGTACGCTCATCCCGCGGTGGCAGAGGCATAGACAATTCATCCTGTGAAAATAAAACTATATTCATGTTTCTTCTAAAGTATAGCATAAAGGGGCAATGTGCAAAATGAGTTTAAGGGAATTTGCTTTTTCTATTAAGAACGTTTTTAAAAATCCGATATTCTATGTATGAAACAATCTGAAAAACCGGCTGTCGTGGCTGGTGCCTTTTTAATGACATTTGCAGCAGTGATTCTGACATCACTGGTTATACAGTTACTCGATTTTGGAGTTGCTCCAAGTGCGTTTGCCCTTGCGCTCAGCAATTTCGGAAGAATGTTGTATACGGTATATGGCATCTCATCCTTCCTGATTCCGGTGTATCTGTTTGTTTCGGCCATAATGCTTTATCTTCCGGGATTTACGAAACGCCGCGGAGTCTATCTGCTTTTTTCCATTATCCCGTTCTTCACGATTGTTGCCATTGAGAAGTTTGGCTCAAATCTGTTTGCTTCAGAGGCGGCCGCATATAAACTGATTAAGAACAGTGCCATTGTTCTTGTAAGCATTCTGCTTATTGCAATTGAATATCTGATTATTGGAATTATTGTCGATTCAGTTATGGGCGGTAAGAAGCCTGCAGCAGGAAAATCAACACGTGTTGAAAAAACGACACCTGTTGAAAAAGTTGCTCCTGCTCCAGCTGCAGTTACTGTAAAAGCAGAACCGGTTGGTGTAGGCGTGATAGAAGCTGCCGAAGATGATATCCCTGAACTTCCTTATGCAGATGAAGAAGATACTGCAGTTCTGCCTGTAGAAGAGGCTCCGGTTGCAGTACAGCCGGCCCCAGCCAGTGACAGGGAGGCAGTTGCCGCAGAAAATGCTGCAGCCGCCGAAGCCGCAGCGGCAGTTACTGAAGAAGTTCCTGTCCCAGCTCCTGCTGCTCCGGAAGCGATTGCTGAAAAGCCGATCAAGTTTGTACACCGCGCAGAAGTCGACACGACAGCATCTGAAATTGACAATATTGACAAGGAAGAGCCTATCACCGTAGTGTTCGGCGCCGCGCCTTCCATGGATGTAGATAATTCCGCTGAAGTTCCGTCTGCATCCGCTGAAACTGCACCAGCACAGTCTGCTGATCCTGAGGATGAGTCATTCCCGCTTCCTGCTGCTGGAGACGCTCCTGCTGCTGGAGACGCGGCCCCAGAGAGTGGTTCTGCAGAAACCGTTACTGAGTCATCAGAAGATGATATTCCTGAAGATGAAGTTGCAGATGACATATTGAGCAAGCTTGACGATGCCATGAAGGAATTCGAGCTTCCTCCTGAAGCATCTATTCCGGATAATGTGCCGGTTACACCGATAAGCCTTACTCCGGCAGCTGCGGCAACAGCAGTTGCGGCGAAAGCCTCAAAGCCAAAGGGATCACTTCTTGCGGCGGCATCTGCCTACAATGTAAGTAAGGCTCCGTCAGATTCTGTCATTCACATGACACCGGCTGCAAGTACGGCCCCGGCAGCAAGTGCACTGACAGCAGCGACAGCACAGGCAGCACCGACAACGACTGCAGCGGCAAGTGCACCGACAACGACTGCTGCGGCAGCGGCTGCAAGTGCACCGACAGCGGCACCGGCAAGTGGTGCAGAAGAGCCGGCCCCGGCAGAATCTGCTTCACCTGCGTACAGCGAGCCTGTTTACGAAGAGCCGGTAGTTGAAGTTCCTATCCTGAAGCCGATTGCACCGGCAGCTACTGTTCCGGACAATTCTTTCGAGCCGTCATTTGAGCCGACGTTCGGTCTGCCAGAAGAAGATGAACCGCCGGTTGAGCCTGAAACAGAGGCGCCGGTACTTTCAGAAAGCGATCAGTCTGAAGTTGATTCCGCGCTGAAGGAAATAGACGCGAGTCTGTACAGTGAAGAAGAAGCGGCGTTCTTTGACGACCCGTTTGAAGAGCAGTTGAGTCTTGATGACGATGCCGGCGGTGACGCTGACGAGGGGGACGACAAAATCCCTTTTGAGGTGGCGCCGGTTAAAGGCGCCTACTCAGTCCCTACAGAAGGTATTCTGAATAACTTCGAGAATAATCCTTACTGGATTATTGATGATGAGACTAAGCAGGCGGGGGTCATCCTTAAAG
>JAZUFS010000221.1:0-3686 GCA_045640805.1 Treponemataceae bacterium | reverse complement strand
CTTTTGAAAGCGGACTGCGCGATGCCTTGAAAGCGTCTTGTGCCTGATTTGCAGACTCTGCTTTTGAAAGCCCGCTTCCCGCGAACAGCGCACACAGCTTATTGCATTTCCTGTCAGTCAGGTGCTCGGGCTTCAGAAGTGAGTTGCTGAAAGTCAGCCGCGCGGATATACCGTATTCAGAAAGCAGGGCGAGCACATCATGTGCATCCGCGTCACCGAAGCCGACACGGCCGCCGCCCCACAGGCAATCAGCAGGGGCGCCATAAATGGAGCCGATATCGCACCAGTCATAGAACCATTCGCGCCTCTCGCGGAACAGCGGCAGAAAGCGCGCGTACAACTCGTAAAACTCAAACAGCCCCGGCAGATGGTAGTGGATCATATCCGCTAGTCAAAGAATCTCTTGGCGTTTCCGAACGAGATGTCGCTTACCATGCGGGTGAGCGCATCCCAGTCTGCAGGATACTCGCCGTTTTCAACCCAGTTACCGATCAGGTTGCAGAGGATACGGCGGAAGTATTCGTGACGCGGATATGAGAGGAAACTCCGTGAGTCGGTGAGCATGCCGGTGAACGCGCTCAGCATGCCCAGGTTTCCGAGTGCCCTGAGCTGCGTCTCCATGCCGTCGCGGTGGTCGCAGAACCACCATGCCGCGCCCAGCTGAATCTTGCCGGGAATTGCTTCTTCGTCGCCAAGACCTGCGCCCTGGAACGCTCCCATCAGCGTGCCGATTGCCTGATAATCTTTCGGGTTCAGTGAATAGAGGATGGTGCGCGGCATGCCTTCACACTGCGCTTCCATGCGGCCGAGCAGCGAAGAAAGCGGCGCGGCTATGTTCTGGTCGTCGCAGGCATCGAAGCCGGTGTCAGGACCGAGCGCCTTGAACATAACGGGGTTGTTGCTCCGTGTCGCGCCGAAATGAAGCTGCATGACGATGCCATACTTCTTGTAAACCGCCGCGAGGCCTGAAAGCACATACGCCTTGTACGCGTTCTGCGCTGCTGAAAGCTCAGCCGCGCCCGCGGCCTTATCAGCAGAATCTGCCTTATCGTGAGCAGATCTTGCCTTGTCAGCCATCGCGCGCCCGAACGCCTGGAACGCCAGTTGCTTTTCGTGAGCGAGTGCTGCTTCATCCGCGAAAGGGGCGGCGAACGGCGGGCAGGGGAGCGCGTGGTCGCTTGCGCGGCAGCCATTCTCCTTGAAAAAGACGAGGCGCGCTTCAAGGGCGGCGAGCAGCTCATCAGGGTTGGTAATGCTTGTTCCGGCAGCTTCTGAAAGCCGCGCGATGTATGACGCAAAATCGGCCTGCTCAATGTAGAGCGCCTTATCCGGCCTGAAAGACGGCACGACCTTTGTCTTGATTTTACCGATGGCGGCAGTTCCGTCCGCTATCATTCTGTGGTACTCAAGCGTATCCGCGGGGTCATCGGTCGTTCCCACGGCGTACACGTTCATCCGCTCAAAAATGCCCTTTACCGAAAATTCCGGGCGGGCGAGCATGGCGTTTGCTTTTTCCCAGATGGCAGGCGCCGTCTTTTCTGAAAGCGGCTCATAAATGCCGAAATAGCGCTGCAGTTCAAGATGCGTCCAGTGATAGAGCGGATTTCCCATAAGGCGCTCAACAGTGCGCGCCCAGGCAAGGAACTTCTCGTACGGATCTGCATCCCCCGTGATGTACTTCTCGGGAATGCCGGCCGTCCTCATCTGCCTCCACTTGTAGTGGTCGCCGCCGAGCCATATTTCGGTGATATTTGCAAACTGCCTGTTATCCGCAATTTCTTTCGGACTTAAGTGGCAGTGATAATCCCAGATGGGCTGATTTTCCGCTGCAGAATGATAGAGCTTCCGCGCGGTCTTTGTTTCAAGCAGAAAATGCTTATCCATGAATGCTTTCATGCATCCTAGTATACCACAAGCAGTATGCTGATGTCTCGTAAATCAGCACTTTTCGTGTATACGACAGTTGCAACCTCCCTGCCGGATTTGAAATGTCCGCGGATGTTGTAAATTGTTGCAATCCCTTGACTTTATGATTGCAAATTACTATATTTAAATAAACTTTTATAGATAGGAGTTACCCGTATGGTTAAAGTAGGTATCAACGGTTTTGGCCGCATTGGCCGCATGGTTTTCCGCGCTGCAGTAGAAAACTTCTCAAAGGACATTCAGATTGTAGGAATCAACGACCTCCTCGATCCAGATTATCTCGCTTATATGCTTAAGTACGACTCAGTTCATGGCCCATTCACAGGCGATGTCAAAGTCGAAGGCAACTTCATGATCGTTAACGGCAACAAGATCCGCCTGACAGCAGAGAAAGATCCTGCTAACCTGAAGTGGAACGAAGTTGGTGCTGACGTTGTTGTTGAGTCAACAGGTTTCTTCCTGACAGACGAACTCGCACGCGCTCACATCACAGCCGGTGCTAAGAAGGTTATCATGTCAGCTCCTTCAAAGGATGCAACACCAATGTTCGTTTACGGTGTTAACGACAAGACATACGCTGGTCAGGACATCATTTCCAACGCATCTTGCACAACAAACTGTCTCGCACCTATTTCTAAGGTTCTCAACGACACATTCGGAATTAAGCGCGGTCTTATGACAACAATCCACGCTGCAACAGCAACACAGAAGACTGTTGACGGTCCTTCAAAGAAGGATTGGCGCGGTGGACGTGGTATCCTCGAGAACATGATTCCATCTTCAACAGGTGCTGCAAAGGCTGTTGGTAAGGTTCTTCCAGACCTCAACGGTAAGCTCACAGGTATGTCAGTTCGCGTTCCAACATCAGACGTTTCTTTCGTTGACCTTACATGCGAACTCAACAAGGCTTGCACATACGATGAAATCTGCGCTGCTATGAAGAAGGCTTCAGAAGGCGAGCTCAAGGGTATCCTTGGTTACACAGAAGACGCTGTTGTTTCAACAGACTTCCGCAACGACTCACGCACATCTATCTTCGATGCAAAGGCTGGTATCCAGCTCGACTCAACATTCGTTAAGGTCTGCTCATGGTACGACAACGAATGGGGTTACTCAAACAAAGTCCTCGAGATGGCTCGCGTGATCGCGAAGTAATTTGATTACTGCGTAATCAAATTACTTTGACAGTTTCGATTCTCGAAACTATCGGGATTAGAAGGCCGCTGGTGAAAACTGGCGGTCTTTTTTTTTGATGTGAGTGCTTTTTTGCATAAATAGATGTAGAAGGTACTTCACTTTATGACGCGAAATGTGTATATTTTTTTATAGATATCAAATCCCCGCGCGTCCTGCTTCGGGGCAAGGAGTTTTTCTATGATCAAGACAGTAAAAGATGTAGACCTGAAAGGCAAACGCATCATCATGCGCGTTGATTTCAACGTTCCTATGAAAGACGGTGTAGTACAGGATGATACACGTATCATGGCTGCACTTCCTACAATCAAATATATCCTTGAGCAGAGCCCGCGTTCACTCGTTCTGATGAGCCACCTCGGCGATCCTAAGAAGGATGTCAAGAAGGCACAGGAGAAGGCTGAAAAAGCTGGCAAGACATGGACTGATGCAGATGCAGAAAAGTTCATCAACGGCAAGAACCGCATGGCTCCAGTCGTAAAGTACTTCTCAGAGAAGCTCGGAAAGGACGTTACATTCCTTCCTGACGCACTCGGCCAGAAGGCAGCAATTGACGCTCTTCCAGA
>JAZUFS010000220.1:0-4610 GCA_045640805.1 Treponemataceae bacterium | reverse complement strand
CATCTGATCAGGGTGCGGGACTCAAGAGCGTGTACTACACGTACGGAACAGCACCGGCAGACCCGACAACAGCATCATCAGCTGCAACGCTCGCAGGTGGCAGCTGGACACAGGCTATGGACTTCTCTGGCTCAGATGAAGGCGTATACAGCCTGAAGGTCATGGCAGAAGACATTCTCGGCAATTTAAGTGCCGTACAGACAGTACCATATTCATACGACCTGCATGATCCGGAACTGACAAATAAGGCGTATGTAACAAGTACGCTCAATGCTGCTACTCCAACAGAAATCGCGGATGGTTCATCAACTATCAGTGACTTTACTATCAAGGGAAAAGCATGGGATTCAAATGCAATTGATGAAATTGTAATCTCAGCAGGTTCTAAGAAGTGGAGTAACAAGTCAGGAACTGGAAAGACTCAGATTGCTTCCATCATAACGGCAGACGGTATAACAGCCGGAAAGGCAACTACTCCAGAGGGAACAAGCAACGTAAGTGCCGATAACTGGAGTATTTCATTCAAGGTTGGAAGCAGTAATTCAACTGAAGCAACTTACATTGCGGACGGAACGACGACGTTCACCATTACCATTACTGATGTTGCCGGAAAGTCACGTTCATACACAAGGACAATTACTGTCGATACAACTGCTCCGACAATTACGAAGAACGCTGGAGACGGCTTCACTAATGCACTTGTAAAGCAGGATGAAAGTCCGTACAACAAGCTGACAATCCACGCAAGTGATGCCGGAACGGGTATTGAAGGCGTCTGGTACCAGATTGCGGCTGCAAAGCCTGCATTTGCTTCTGATGCTGATGAATCTGAATGGACTGCAATGGCACAGGGAGCAGCAGGCTGGACTGCAAACGTCGATTTCTCTGGCGTAGCGGCTAACGGCGACCAGTTTGCCTGGATTGCGGCAAAGGACCGTGTCGGCAACAGAGTTGTCTATGCAGACGGCATTGGAACATACATTGATATAGCAAAGCCGGTACTTTCAGTAGTGTCTGGCGATAACTTCACAGACGCAACGGCAAATCTTGAGATTATTGTCCGTGAGGCAGATACGAACCCGACTCTGCCGGTCGTCACTGTCCTTAAGCCAAAGACAGACGGAACTGCCGGCGGTGATGTTCTTACAGCCGCAGGTGTCAGTGTAGTAGAGCAGACAGTTGCAGCAACTTACAAGGAATACAAAGTTACTGTACCGTTTACAAATGCTGACTATTCTGACGACGGAACCTGGACCCTGAAGATAACTGCCCATGATGAGAAGCTGCGTGATGCAGACCCGATTACCTGGACAGTACTGAAGGATAAGACGGCACCAGAAGTTGAGCTTACAAGTTACACGACAGAAACGTTCACATCCAACAGGACACTGACAGTAACCGGTACGGTAAAGGATGACAACCTGTCATCTGTAATTGCTTGGCTTGATGATAATGAAAGCGGTGCTGAAAACATTACGGCTCTCCTTGGTGCTGCTGATGCAGACGGAAAGCAGAGCTTCGAGTGGAAGCAGTATGATGTTACAGAAGGCAAACATTACGTCCATGTAAAGGCAACAGACAGGGCAAATCTTGTCAACACGGCAGCAGACGGAACATCCGCTGCAATTACCATTGATATTACAGCGCCAGAAGCAACATTTGCATATGAAGCAGCAGGCGACAAACTGTACACGAACATGGGTTCAGCGCTTAATGAGCCTGCTCTTGCCGCGGGTGGTTCATACCTTGCAAAGACGGGCTTTACGCTTAAGGGAGTGATTACAGAAACAAACTTCCTGAACGCAACACTTTCAATCAAGAAAGACAATGTTAATCAGCCGTCACAGTCTATCAACGCTGCAGGAGCATGGAGCTATGTTCAGGCAGCAACTGACGGTACCTATGAGTACACACTCACAGTAAATGATAAGGCTAACAACCAGTTCAGGCAGACTGTCACAGTAAAGGTCGACACGACAGCTCCTGTTCTGACGGTTGAAACACCGGGTGAAGGCCAGACAACAAACCAGAACTCATTTGGTATAAGCGGTTCTGTAACTGATGCTGGTGCTGGAAATGTTACTGTCCTGTACTCAATTGACGGTTCAGATCCATCGGTTCCGGCAACCATTATCGGAAGTACGTGGAGCGATACGATTGACTTCAACAATGTTGAAGGTGCATTCGTTCTGAAGATTAAGGCAAAGGACGTTCTTGGCAACGAGACATCAGTACTGACACGCAATTTCTCATACGACCTTAACGTTCCTGGCATTGATGAAAACGTTCTGACCGTTGCTACGACAAATACAGGCTTTACACTTGGTGGTAAGGCATGGGATACAAACGCAATTGATGAAATCACTATTACCGGTCAGGGCAAGACCTGGAGCAGCAAGAATGCCGGTGAAATTACACTGAAGCCGAATTCAGAAGTTAACAGCAAGGTAAATGCAGAGGCTGATGTTTCTGCAAATAACTGGAGCATCGACTTTGTAACTGGCAGTTCAAACTCATCCGCTGCAACATACGTGGCTGACGGTACAATCGGTTTCACCATCACCATAAAGGATGTCGCTGGTAAGAAGATTGATATTGCCCGCACGGTTTCTGTCGATACGTCGACACCTGTCATTACAGAAAATGCTGCAGACGGCTTTGCAAATGGCCTTGTAGAAAAGGATGTCAGCCCGTACAACAAGCTGACAATCCACGCAAGTGATGAAGGCACTGGTCTTGAAGGTGTTTACTATCAGATTGCAACGACAAAGCCTGCATTCGCAACAACTGCCGACGAAGCAACCTGGACTGCAATGGCACAGGGAACTGGCGGTGCATGGACTGCAAACGTAGACTTCTCAAGCGTTGCTGCCAACGGCGAACAGTATGCATGGATTGCGGCAAAGGACCGCGCAGGCAACAGGGTTGTCTATGCAGGCAAGACTCAGGCAGATGACGGCAGCATCACGACATTCGTCGACATCATGAAGCCTGTCCTGTCAGTCAACGCAGGCGCTGCAACATTCACTGACGCAGAGGCAAATGTTGAGTTCGTAGTCCGCGAGACAGATACCAACCCGACAATTCCGACAGTAACCGTCCTCAGGCCAAAGGCTGACGGTACAGAAGGCGGCACTGCAATGACTACTGCAGAAGCCGGTATCGATATCAGCGAAATTACTGCCAATGCAACGGCAACATATAAGGAATATAAGGTAACAGTTCGGTTCAAGGCTGATGATACATACTGGACGGCAGCTGCACCGTGCTCTTACTCAACTGACGGTATTTACACCCTGCAGATCAATGCAAAGGATGCCAAGGAACGTGTCGCAGATCAGGTAGTACACAAGATTCTGCGCGATACATCAGATCCTTCAGTATCAGTTGAACTGACACAGAGTGCGTATACACCACAGGGAACAATTACTGCAACAGGTACTGCAACCGATGCAAACCTGACTTCAGTAACTGCTACACTGGTCAAAGACAATACTGACCAGACACCTGAGGATATTACCGCAACACTTGGAACAGGCGGTGTCTTCACCTGGAAGCAGTATGACCAGGCAGACGGTGCCTACAAGGTTAAGATTACTGCTGTTGACCTTGCCGGACACAGCACGACAGTCACATCAGACCAGGTTATCGTAGATAAGACGGCACCTTCTGTCGCCTACTCATACGAAGGTCCGACAGCAGCAGTCAAGCTGTACACCAATACAGGAACAGCACTGACAACATCTGCCCTGACAGCGGGTGGCGCATACATGGCAAAGACAGACTTCACACTGAAGGGTGTCATTACAGAAGCAAACCTGAAGAGCGTAACGCTTAATGTCAAGAAAGACGGCGCGGCTGTTGTAACCAACAAGGATCTCCTGACTGCAGTTACCGGCGTAAATACCTGGACTGCAGCAACAAAGACATGGACATATGCTCAGGGCGCAACAGACGCTGACGGAACATATGTCTATACAATCAAGACTGTTGACGAAGCCGGCAACCAGATTGAAGAGTCAATCACCGTACTCATTGATACTGCCGCTCCGACAGTAGTCATTACAAAGCCTGCTTCAAGGGAAAAAATCGAAACAGCAACCTACAAGTTCAAGGGTTCTGTCTCTGACCTTGGCGCTGGTGTCAACACGGTAACCTATGTCCTGATGAACGCAGGTGTTCAGAAGGCATCAGGAAGCGCAACAATCACCGGAAGTACATGGGAAATCAACGGTACCAACGATGCAGGCGTAACGCTCGGTGACGAAGGTACGCTTGTAATTGCAATTACCGCAACAGACAAGCTCAACCAATCAGTCACAGGAACGACGACCTTCTACTATGACCAGGCTGCTCCTGAAATTGATGAGACAGGAGTAGGCATTGGAACAAAGGTAACAAATGCCGCCTTCGAACTTAAGGGAACTGCATCTGATACAAATGCTCTTGCCAACGTCAATGACGACGGTGTCGCTGTAGGCGCAATCCACATTACAAAGGGCAGTGGCGCAGGTCTTGTAGACTACGGAACTGTCAACGTCAATGCTCCGGATGACGCCACACGCCCGAATGAATGGAAAAAGACCTTCACTCCGGGTTCCGGTACAGGT
>JAZUFS010000219.1:0-9426 GCA_045640805.1 Treponemataceae bacterium | reverse complement strand
GAACGACATGGCTACGATCCGACTTTACACATTCTCAATCAAGGTAACTGACGTTTCTGGCCGTGAAACGTCCATTCCGCGTACAGTTGTCATAGATACAGTCAAACCTGAAATCGGTAATCTTGCAGGCAAGACCACCTTCATTACGGATGAAAGGACAAACGACTGGTTCAACACAGGAACCGTAACGCTTGGCGCAACCGCAACAGACGCCCTTGCCGGCATTTCAGCAGTAGACTACGCTGTTATTTCGAACCCGAAAGTTCAGGATCCGAACAATGCCGCACTTATGATAGACGCACCAGCTCCTTCCGCAGCTGACTGGGAAGGCACCACATACGGCGGTGTCGCAATCACCTGGAAGGCAATGTCTTCAGGAGCTTCCGGTTACACGGCAAGTGCTGAAGTCAAGGATGGAACGAACTACATCGTCATCCGCGCAACAGACGCTGCAGGAAACAAGGCTTACACAACACAGGAAACTGCAATGGTAGATACAGTTGAGCCTTCACTGGCACACGTTTACTCCAATGCAGGCTATACAACTGAGCTTCTTTCAAAGATGACAAATGCAAGTGGTAAGATTACCGTCTACATTGTTACTGAAGACGAAGATGCCCTTGATCCTACACGCAAAGTTTCCGGTGTTGATACTGTCATAGCAAAGATTGGTAACAAGGACTTTACTGTTGATACCATCACGGCAAGTCTGGATAGATCAAGCGGTTCAGCAGTCAACAAGTATAAGCTTGAATTAAGCAAGGAGGCTCTGCTTAAGGCTGTAGAAAATGATACTACTGACTCACAGAAGGTTGTCTACGTAAAGATTAAGGATTACGCAGGCAATGAGTCTTCTCCGATCAACCTGTTTACACTGCAGTATGATAGAACCGCACCAACGGTTGAGTTCACGTCATTTACCGATCCGTCTCAGACAACAGTCAACAAGACGGTAAAGATTACCGGTAAGGCTAACGATCTGCAGGGACTGAAGAGCGTCACCTTGTACTATCTGAAGAATAGTTCAGATGAAGCAAACAAAGTCCTTATTCCTGCCAGCGCAACAGCTGACAGTCTGACAGGCGCAGCTGCAAACAACTGGTCATTTGAGCTTAATACATACGTCAACGCAATCCTTGACCATGAACTTGATCTGACTATGACACCACCTGAAACAGTCAGACTGAAGTTCATTGCAGAAGCAGAAGACGATGCAGGCAACATACAGAAAAAAGAACTGACTGTTAATGTGGATCAGCTTACGGACTGTCCTGAAATTACCATCAACAACATTGAACTTGATGGCATGGATGCAACACACCCTGTCTGGCTCATCAACCAGAAGAAGATTATCGGTACCATTACAGATGATGATGGTATTGATACGCTTGAAATGTCATCTGACAATGGTGCTACATGGAAGCCGGTAGGTGTTTCTTACGGTTCATTCTCAACAACGCTTGATAATGATGCAACATATACCATTCTGTTCAGGGCAACTGATATAAATGGAACAACATTTACTTCAGGAAGCAGTTCATCACTTACCAACCTGAAGATTAAGGGAAGTGATGAAGAGCCAAGTGCTGACGGAAAGCTGTACGTAACCGTTGATACAAAGGCTCCTCAGACTCAGCTGCCAAGATACGGTCTTGACAGCACAAGCAATGACGATGATGACTGGACAGAAAACCTTCTTTCCGGAACAACATTCGGTGGTACAGCAGATACTGAGTTCACCATCAAGCAGTATGCATTTGATGATAACGGTATCAAGAAGGTAGAAATCTTCATCGATAACAGCACAACGGCTCTTCAGGCAGTTGAAGACACGACTGATACATACGAAGATCCGTCGACACACAATGATTTTACTGCATGGAAGTACACTGTTGACGCAACAACATTCCAGCCGGTTGCAGGTGAAGAGCCTAAACTGAGCCATACTCTGAAGATTGTCGTAACTGATAATGCCGATATGACAAAAGATACGACAACAACCTTCAAGGTAGATAACTATACGCCAACCGTTACGCTCAAGAGTCATGAAGACAATGAAGACGTACGTGGTAACTTCTTCGTTTCTGGTGAGACACAGGATGCTCCTTTATACGGTCCTGCAACAACAATGATCTACAGGGTAACACTGACACCGGATACACCGACAGACTGGACGATTACCGCTCCGACTTCACAGACATTTGGTGCTCGTGAAGTAAACGGCAACCTTGGTTCATGGCGTGTCTACTTTGATAACGACGTCAACAATACAGATGGTTATACCCACGACCTGCCGCTCAAGAATATTCTGACAAAGCTCAGAAGCGATCTTGAGATTGCTGCTGACGGAACGCCAAATCAGGGCGCTGTTGTCTGGAAGGAAGCAGGTTCAGGCCATGCAGCAGGCGATCTGTACGTAACAAAGACAAGACTTTACCTGCACTTCAAGGCAACAGATGCATACGGCAACGAAAGCACATTCTGCCGCTACCTGCTGCTTGATCCGCAGGGTGATATCCCGACACTCAAGGTTGCATATCCTTCAGTCATGGCATATGCCTGGAAGAACGGTACGGGTGCATCAACTTCTTCAATCCTGACAACCCAGCTGCTTCCGACAGCAGGCAGTTATGTCTATGAAGACGTAACAACCATGACTGCTGATGAAAGCAAGAAGGTTACGTCATATGACAGTGATACAAACACCATCCGGTACGATAACAAAGACTACTCAATATACGGTGGTCAGACTGTTCAGGGTGGTATTATCCGTATTCAGGGTACCGCTGAAGATGAAAAGGGTATTAAGGCAATCTACATGCAGATTGACCCGATGTATGATTATAAGGCTGGCTTCAACTGGCAGGCAGACGGTAGTGCTGATATGCCTAACGGCAACAAGAAGCTGAGCGATTTCCCAACTCAGTACCCGATAACGCAGCTTCCGAATTCAACACTGTATGGTATTAAAGTCGGTGACAGCGTTGCATGGAGTGCAACTCTCAACAAGAGTGGTGAACTTAACGGCCAGAGCGGTGAAAACTGGATAGCAGTCCGCTTCTATGCGGTCGACGTTGATGACCACATAAGCCCGCTTAATGAAGCAGATGACCTTATCATCAAGATTGATACGAACACACCGCAGATTGGTAACAGCGAAGAACTGTACCTGTACCAGTATGACGGCAATGGAAATGTCACCGCTTCAATGAAGTACGAAGACGACATGTGGCTTAAGGGTAAATGGTACATTCAGGGTTCTGCTGAAGACACAAGCGGTATCGGTAATACCGATGATGACCTTAAAGTACAGGTACCTGGCCAGAGTGGTGCATGGGAAGATTACACATTCACCAAGACTACAAAGTCATGGACTGGCTCATCCGGCTATGTTGTTAAGTTCGAAATAGGTTCAAATGAAGCTGACTCATACGGAAAACTGACATATCAGATTCAGGCAACTGATAATGATGGTAAGACAGTAACAAAGCTTATCAGCATCAACTATGATAACAAGGCACCTGAACTTGCCGCGTCAACTTCAGGTGATTATCACATCAACCCTGAAGTTGTACAGAGCAACGGTTTCTATACGCTCGGCTCTTCTGTAACTGAAACAGGAACACAGACTGCAAGCCAGAGTGGTTTCGACCGTGTTGCCCTGTACTTTGTACGCCCTGGTGATACACAGACAACTGGAACGCTGTACGATACATACTTCCTGAAGACAGATACGAGCAACAAGCTCACCATTGACCTTGGTGCAAATGGCGCTAAGGGCTCTGGAGACGTCTCTTACGCAGACGGCCTGTACTGGAAGTCACAGACAGTTTCACGCAATGCAAATAACCTGTCTGAAATTACGCTTGCAGCAGCAGATGCAAACGTTCACCCAGGCGCACTTGTGCGTATTGGCGGTGCAATGTACGTCATTACTTCTGTTGATGGAACTAAGGTAACCATTAAGGGTTCACCGGCAATCCTCAACAACGATAGCGCTCAGGCAAATTACCTGAAGGAAACTGCTGACTTTGCAATGGCAATTGTCATTGACCATGTCATTACAGAAGGTAACGGTACTTCAGATAACATGGTCAACGGTTATTACACCGATGTAGTCAACGACGATGACGATAACATCGTAGAAAAGGTCACGACACAGGGCTTCACGACATTCTGGGAAGCAAATATCTGCTCAAGAAACATTCCTGTCGGCGCCATCGAGATTCACTACGTCGCCTTTGATAAGGCTGGTAACTATGCAACAGACGTTGTAAGCGGAACGGTTGCTAACAACGCACCGCGCCTTGCTGGCATTAAGTACGGTACTGATGATGACGGTAACGGTACGGTTGACGCCAACGAGTATCTGTCAGAAATGTTCGCAATTACAGGAACAGGTGCTGGTGAAACAAAGAAATACACCAACTCTGCCCTTGTAACGTCATATCTGCTTGGAACAAAGAGCGGCAACACGCTTTCTGATCCTGTCCTCAGAATTAAGGGCAGAACGTCAATTGTTCCAGAAGTGGTCGGTGGTAACGGCGACTTGTCATACACAATGACGGTAACAAAGAACAATCAGTCTGCAGCTTACTACACAAAGGCAAATACATCACTTGGTGTATCAGGTGGTGACTATTCAGGTTCAGGCAGCAATACGGAAATAAAGCAGCCTGCTATTGACCTGACTGTAGAAACAATGTTGCAAAAAGGCAGTAATAACGGATATCTGGTAGATGACAGCGGCAACCCGCAGCTGCTTACGTTCACCATCTGGGACAGCACTGAAGGCCTTGCACAGGGCTCAACAAGCCAGCACGCCGTCATTGAGATGGTCGCAACACTTAACCTGCAGGACTCAGAACCGCCAAAGACATTCATTAAGCCTTTCTGGTGGAAGAGCAAGACCGAAAACTCTGTCTATAAAGACGGTACAAACCTTAAGGGTCACATCGACATTGGTTCCGATATCGGAACGATTGCTTCCGGTGTCGCCTCAATCAACGATGATGATGACAAGGTTTCAGGATCAATCATCATTGAAGGTTCCGCAAGCGACAATGTCCTTCTGCAGGATATCTACATGAAGATATTCACAGGAAACAACTCCGCCAGTGGTACCAATGCTTTCACATTCCCGCTTGAAAATGGTACGACAGCAGCAACTGAAGAACTTGAAAACAATGCCAGCAGTATCGGAACCTTCTACAGGGTAGCCCATTATGACAATGGATGGCAAACTTACGGCAACTTTGCAGATAACGGCTGGAAGTTCAGCATTGTTCAGGATAGTGAAAAGTTCACCCAGACAGGACATACCCTGAAGTGGAAGCTTGAGCTGAATACTGAAAAGCTTGGAAGCAAGGCTTATGGAGATCTTAAGGTTCTTGTCCTGGCAAAGGATAAGGGTTCTCCATCTCTTGATGCGAATGACAACAATGCACTGAAGTATTCGCCGAATACAGGTATTGCTGATACGGTTAAGACTTCTGCAAATGCCGAGAAGAACTACAACAAGATGGATGTCGTTCCGTATATCACCGGTGTAAGCACACGGCTCAGTTCTCTCAAGAAGAACAATCCGTCAATCTACAACAGATCTGCACTCGGTCACTATACGGTCGGTTCTGATGAAACGATTGTCATAGCAGGTTACAACCTTGAAGGAGCCAAGTATAACGGAGCCGGAAATGCCCTTACATCTCTGACAGCGACAGAAATTGAGGCACTGCAGCCATTCTATAAAAGCGAAGCAACCTCATTCGTCAAACTGCCGGTAAGCAGCATTACTGCTTCTGGTGCAATCAAGCTTACTCAGACAAACTCGAATTACCCAACCCTGAATAACCTCAACAACAACGATGGTAAGGCTGGGGCAGCAAAGAAGGAGATTATTGACAATAAGGAGCAGGATGTTCCAATTACTGCCCTGACAGATGATAACTGCGGCACATACGGATACAACCGCCAGCCAAATGGCGACAACAACCAGAAGCTGACAGATGACGTCTACTTTGACATCTGGGAATTTGATTCTGACGCTGTCAAGCCAATCAGCGGTAAGATTGAGCAGCCGGTCATGAAGATCAACCCTGCAAACGATAAGATAGGTTTCGCATTTGTTAACGGACCGCTTTACTTCAGTATGGGTGGCGGTACAGGAAATGACAATTATTCATACCAGTACTGGATGGGAAGTTACGACTTCTTCACTTCTGTAGGCTTCACGTATGATAAACTTGGTTATTCATACGGAACGGCAGCTGGTGGTGATATCAACTCTAACGCAGCTGACCACTTCAATCTGGTAACAAGCCGCTGGGGTCATGGAACACGTGGTCAGCGTGGTTCGTACGATGGCGATAAGGCTCTCCGTCTTGAGTCAATCGCAATAAAGGAGAACGATGTCAACCAGTTCGACAAGCAGCGTATCAAGTCTCCGTCACTTACAACTGCGGTTCATGGCAATGCTACGAACCTGTATCTTGCATACTATGACCAGCTGAGTGGTGAAATACGCTTCAAGTATGGTGCTATCGGCTCCGGAAACCTTACAGTAACTACCGGATACAACATTAAGGTTACTGGAACGACATACAATGTAACCCATCAGAATTATCAGGATAGATTCAGTTTTAATGATAATGGTCAGGCTAACGCAAATACTGTTCAAAACCAGCCTATATATTTGGTAGATAACAACAACTATGTAATTGGTACAGCAACTGCATCGGCAGCAGGACATAGTGGTACTCAGAATTACGATTATGTAACTCTTAACAATGCCAGTTACAATACAGGTAAGTCTATCAACAATATATCGAAATTAGCTTTGCAGACAGCAACAATAGATCAGTCACCTGTTACGGGAACAGTTACCGCAAAAGCAAATAACAGCAAAGAAGCATTTGGTAACTTTACTGATCAGGATACGGAAGAGCCTCCAAAAGCTCTGTCACATGCATCTGTCAGCCTGATTGCCGGCGGTGGCAGCGGTAGAGCTGGTGGTGAATATGTTTCTATTGCAGCCATTTCTTCTGAAGGTTCAACAGTAGATGATACAGTTGTAGCAGTCTGGTATGACTCAGAAACACTGTGGTACGCATACAACACCACACCATGTGTTGACAGAAAGAACACAACAAATGGTGCTGGCTGGACGGTCAGCCGCGTATTTGCAGAAGGTTCAGACCAGGAACGCGCCGGTGAGTACTGTAAAGTTACAGTAGATAAGGACGGCGGCGTACATATCGCCTGTTACGACCCGATAAACCTTGACCTGTGCTATGCATACATGCCTTCTTCAAAGAGGGGTGTCGGTGGTCAGTCAGACTTCCAGACATGTGTTGTAGACTCAAACGGTGTTGTAGGTTCCAACCTGAATATTGATGTTGCAAAGGTTAACGGCAAGTGGGTTCCATACATCGGCTACTATGCAACTTCATGTGTAAAGCCAAAGTATGCGTACCTTGCAGATACAACAACTGCTGCTCCTGCCGGTGTAGTCAACGATGCATTCACCGGAGCATGGGAATGTATGGTTCTGCCGACAAGCAGCCAGATTGAAATGCAGAGTAACCAACATAACGACATCAACATTGGTGTATGGAAAGATGCAGACACAGGTGTCATAAAAACTTCGTATGAAGGTCAGACAGCGACCCGTAAAAACAGCCATACTGCATCTGGCACAGGCTATGAGTCTACATCGTACGGTCAGGTTTACGGAAACGGAAAGACTGATGCTGCTGGAAATACATACCCAGTCCTTGGCTACGCAGTCAAGAACGGTGCAAGTTCCGACAACATTGAAACCGCGCAGATGAAGTAAGGGGAGTGAGCGTAACACATGAGCAAGAGTGAAGCTAAAAAACGTGCAGTAAAACAGGCGCAGCAGCCGGCTAAGGCTCCCCGTGAGCATAAGCCGCTTTCACGCCGTGCAAAGCTCATCCTCCTCATAACAGCCGGTGTGCTCGTGGTGGCGGTGCTGACGGTGGGGCTGGTGCTCCGGGCAAACGCACTCCGCAGGGCACGTACTACGGTAGTCGGCTTCTACGATGTAGACGCTTCTCAGCAGGCAGCAGTGCAGGCTGTGCTTGAACGTACGTTTGAGCAGCTTCCGGAAGTGCTTGCCGCCAAAGCCGCAGCTGCTGAAACTGGCGCTTCCGGCTCATCCGCTGCTGACATGCCCATCCTTAAGTTCATTACGCTTACCGACGACGAAGCCGCCGACCCTAAGCTCACGAAAAAGATTGACGTGCTTATAACACAGACTGGTGCTCTCACCACCAGCCTCATGACGAACGCTGCCGCTGAAAGTGCAGAGATTGCCGCCCGTTTCCCCCGGACGACGCAATCATCCCCGTACTTCAGTCTGGATGGGCAGCTTGTAGTCATGCCTCTTTTTCTTGACCACTTTGAGTCGGCGTACTACACCATTGTCATGGATAAGCTTGCAGCGTCAATTCCGTACTCCTTGACTGATTTTGCCGGATATGCTGATCAGCTCCGTCAGGAAATCACGTACCCGATCATCTCGTCAGGAGCGGATGACTCTGTGCTTTTCGCTTTTGTCTCGGCTATTGTCGAGGCAGCTGCGGGAGCAGACGGCTACCGGCAGTTTGTGGAAGAACTGTCTGCCATAGCGCAGAAAGGGCTTTCATTTGACCGTGTGCTTGAGCTCCCGCTTGAAGGAGACGCGCCGGAAGGACTTGTTTTTGGCGACATTCTGCGGGTGTTCAACGAATGGCGTGACAGCGGCCTTATCCTGGGTAACTGGTACGAGACTGCTGAAAGTACGATTCACGTCTTTATGGAAGACTACCACACGGGAATTATTGAAATGATGCTTTCACAGCACCGGCGCATGCCTTACCCGATGATCAAGTACTATGACAGCGGTGTGTTCCCTGCCGACACAAGCAGAAACAGAGCACTCATAGCACCATCCGTGTCGTACATGTACTTCAACGAGACAATCGCCACGTCAGCATTTGCCGACGCGCTTTCTACTGCAGACAACCAGGAATATCTTTCTAATGAGACACAGCTTGCTCCGACAACACTGCGGGGCCAGTCGTTCGACATGCAGGCAGATGATGTGCGTTACTTTGCTGCGACAAGCGCAGGCGGTCCTGTTCCTGAAATCGGACGGGCTGCAATCGCCTCTGTTGAACGCCGTACGGAGTTTGCAGACTGGATTCGGGGGCAGTTGAGTCACTAAAATACTAGAATATCTCTAAAATTTCTAAAATCTTCAAAAAATACATCAAATTTCTCTATTTTCCTCTTTACTAAAAAGAAAAACACCCCGATAATGACTGTGGGTAAATCTGTCTGAAATGGGAGGGCGTTCAGGCAGAGTTATTACGTAATTTTTCGTGCTTTAATCTAAGGGGAATATGATTATGAGTATGAAGAAGA
>JAZUFS010000218.1:0-20552 GCA_045640805.1 Treponemataceae bacterium | reverse complement strand
CTGTTCGGTCATTGACTCGCTCGTCAGATACACGACGCGCTCATCCCCAGTTTCGGCAATATAGCGTGAAACCGCACTACCAATCTCGCGGATAAGGCCGACTTCACACATTCCGTAAATCCATACAATATATGCTTTTGGATTTTTTTCGCGAACTGTCTTCAGGAACTCAACGGCGGCATCCACAAACTGGGCGCGGGTCACTTTCGCCGCCCCCGTAGAGAACGCTGTCGAATCATTAGTTCCAAGGTTTATGATGACGGCGTCAGGCTGCCACGACGCGAAATCGTACTCGTGCTGGCTTCCCATCTGGACGTTTTTCGGTCCGTGGGTAACGCCGCAAATCTTCCTGTAAATTGACGGAATCGTGTGTTTTTCGTTGCCGTCCCATCCGGAAATAATGCCCCATCCACCCTGTGAGACAAAGCGGTATTCGGCGTTGAAGGCACGCGAAACGACGGTACCGTACTGGCCGATGGTGCTCATCCACGGGGTAATCCACTGCATCTCCTCGTGCGCGCCGCGAAGACCCTCGCCGCTCGTGATGCTGTCGCCGATGAACTCGAACTTGTATGGGTGCTCATCTGGCGGGAAGAATTTTGCGTCTGCAGCTTCTATACCATGCACAACGACCGTCTGGATTTTCTCGTCGTCATCGTTCATGGCCTGTGTATCCTTGATAAGCTTTACGGTGTGAACAAGCGTCGTGTCAAAATTGCGGAAAAGGCACAGTTTCTGACGGCCGCGGTGCAGCATCTGCCTGCCGATGAGTGCGCCGTTTATCTCGATGAGGATCCACGGCTCAAATGTTTCAAAATCGACGGATAAGTCGACCCACAGTTCGGATGCGCTGATTTTTACTTCAAGCGCGCTTCCGTGCCAGAAAAGGGCTATATCTTCTGTGCCCGTAATGTCGGACGTACCTGTCCTGCCGTGAATGCGGTGGGGAATGTCGCGTAATGCGAAAGATTGTAACTCTGCCATACGTGCAGTATACCACACGAATGACCTTTTGGGCGCTATCTGTCGCGAGGCAGGATAAGCTTGAACGGCAGCGGTTCCTTGCCATCCGCCGGATATACTGACCAGCGGAGAAGCCTGCCATCCTTCCACTCAATGTCAGCGAGAAGGTTGCCCCGCAATGCAACGCCGCGGAGGCTTCCGTCCTTCCATGACGCAGGAAGTGCAGGCAGAAGTTCGACCTGAACGACACCATCCTTTATGCGGCTCTGTACCAGCATGCGGATAATGCCCGCAAGTCCGCCGAAATTACCGTCAATCTGGAACGGCGGGTGATTATCGAACAGATTGCTGAGTGTCGACTTTGTAAGCAGGGCATCGACGTTCTCACCCGCCTTTTCTCCTTTCCCGAGCGCTGCGTAAAAGTTGATTATCCAGGCGCGGCTCCATCCCGTGTGACCACCGCCATGTGACAGTCTGTATTCGAGCGTTTTTTCCGCAGCCTGCGCCAGCTCCGGCGTATCGGTACGCGTAATTGTATTTCCGGGGAACAGCCCGTACAGATGCGAAATGTGTCTGTGGCCCGGCTCAACTTCCTCAAACTCACCGTTCCATTCGCGGATGCGGCCATCGCTTCCGATAACCGGCGGGAGGAGCCGCTCGAGCACTGCCTTGAACGCATCTACATCCTCAGTTTCGCCAAGCAGGGCAGACGCACGTATTGTGCCTGAGAAAAGCTGTTCCAGTATGCGATTGTCCATTTCGCAGCCAGGGCACATGCAGCCAGTCTGCCCATTCTGCAGGCGGTACGTGTTTTCCGGCGATGTAGACGGATTTACCGTAAGATTTTTGACGACGGTGCCATCCGCCAGGGTAATATCTTCCGTTCCCTCTGTCAGGAAATCAACAAAGAAAAGGCATGCTTCATGAAGTACAGGGTACATCCGCTTCAGGAAGGCCTCATCCTGCGTGTACTCGAAATGCGTGATGACGTGCGTCGAAAGCCATGCAGCTCCAAGAACCCAGTAACTTGCCGGCAGCCAGATGTCCTGCGGTGCAGTGTCACCCCAGATGTCAGTGTTGTGATGCGCGGTAAAGCCACGGCAGCCATACATGCTCTTTGCCGTTTCGCGGCCGTTCGGAACCATGCGCTCAAGCAGGTCAAACAGCGGCTCTTCCATCTCTGCAAGGTTGCACATGGCAGCCGGCCAGTAATTCATCTCGGTATTGATGTTGATGGTGTACTTACTGCCCCATGGCGATTCAATATCCTTGCACCAGATGCCCTGCAGGTTTGCAGGAAGCGTGCCGGGGCGACTGCTTGAAATAAGCAGAAAGCGGCCGAAATCAGCGTACAGGCGGATAAGGTCAAGATCCTCTGCCCCTTCACGGAATCGTGCGAGCCTCTCGTCTGTCGGCAGGGCGCACGCCTTTGATACGTTCTCCTGCCTGCCCGCACACTCCTTACATGAAGGCACCGTCCCAAGGCGCAGTTCCATGCGGTTGAAATACTGCTGGTAGTCGGTGGTGTGCCGCATTTTCAGCGCTGCAAATGACGCAGAGACTGTCCGTAAAGAAGCTTCTGCCGTCTGCCCGATTTTCCCTTCTGAAAGAGCTGACTCGCAGGCATTCTGAGCGCCCATGTGACGGATTGAAACATCATCTATCGTGATGTCAGCTTTCCTGCCATTCTTCCCTCCAGCCGGATCAGCTTTATTCCTGAGTGATTCTTCCGCATTCAGAGCATCAACCCAGGCAACTGCCTCATTCAGTTTTTTAAGGCATACAGCCCGCGGTTCCTCATTACGGAACGCAGTTTCTATCTCCACGAAAAGGACAGCCGTATCGGCATTCTCCACAATCAGGAACTCACCTGCCGTACGGACTGTACCGCCATCTGCAACTGCGCGGACTGCCTCAAAAAAAGGAATGCCATGTGCATCAGCCATGAAAATAGTACGTCCGTCTACGGCACCCTTCGTGTCCTCAAATGCACCGCGATCAAGCGATGCCCTGAAACTCACTGCCCCCGGCTTGTCCGCCGAAATACGGATTACGAGCACGTCATCAGCTGCCGTGGCGAAATATTCCCTTGTATAATGAACGCCCGCAGCATCAAATGAAACGGAAGCTACTGCCGTTGAAATATCAAGCTCGCGGCGATAGTTAGTAACCGCGGTGCCATTCTCGCCGCCAAGTGGTGCATCCGGCTGGGGGAACTCCCCGTGACAGCCTGCAGCACTGTCAGCAAGATGCGTTATATTCAGGTTTCCTGCCGTCTGGTAACCACGTTCCTGAGTAGGAGTGCCACTCAGACATTCCATCGCGAGTTTCTGTGCCCCGCGGATATCACCTTCCGCCAGCAGACGGCGTACTTCAGGCAGAACTTTCGCCGCATCGGGATTGTTCCTGTTGCGGAACATGCCCGACCACACAGAATCTTCGTTCAGCTGAACCGTCTCAAAACAAGGCTGCCCTGAAATCATCATGCCGAGGCGTCCTGAACCGAGAGGAAGTGCTTCATTCCAGTTTGAAGCTGGTTTTATATACCAGAGGGAATAATTCATACACTAATCATAACATATTCTGACTGTTTTTATCCAAGGATTTGCGATATAATAAAAACATGGAACGTAGGGATAAAAATAATTACTATCTTGATCTTGCTGAAGTTGTTTCTCAGCGCAGTACCTGTTTACGCCGTCACTATGGCGCCGTTATCGTAAAGAATGATGAGGTCATCTCCACCGGATATGTCGGAGCTCCCCGTCAGCGCAAGAACTGCACCGACCTTGGTGTCTGTGTCAGACAGAAACTCAACATCCCGCGCGGTGAACGCTACGAACTGTGCCGCAGTGTCCATGCAGAAGCAAATGCCATAATCAGTACCAGCCGTGACAAGATGATGGGTGCATCCCTGTATCTTGCCGGCGTTGAAGTTTCTGACGGCTCATACATTAAGAACGCAGTCTGCTGCTCCATGTGCAAGCGTCTTGTCATAAATGCAGGCATTGAAAGAGTCATAGTCCGTGACGATAAAGACAACTACCGCACAATTGAAGTCAGCGATTGGATAGAAAACGACGAATCACTGGAAGGTACTTTTGGCTACTGAAGAAAGAATTGACAATCTGGAAAATTACCGCAAATTCCTCCGTTTCTGCGGAGTGTTCCTTATTGTCCTGCTCGTACTTGAAATCTGTTCAGCCGGTTTTTTCCTGGAAAAGAACATCCCGGACAGTGCGTGGTCTGTCACGATAAATGGCAAGCCGACAAGGCTTTCTCCCGGCAAGGCCATACTCCCGGTTCCCCGCCGCGGTGACATAATTTCCTGTACAGCACTTCTCCCCGAAGCAGATTTCTCGTATCCTGCATTTGTCTTCCCGGAAACGCGCAGTGTCATCACCGTCACAAATTGCGGGAAAATAATCTTCTCGTCAGATGCTGCCAGTAAAGATTCCTACAGTTCCGGAGTTGAACAGATTTCATTGACAGGCGCAGACCTTTCAGAGCCTGTATGCATTTCTTTCACCGTAGAAGAAAGCAACAGCGTGTTCTTTGTTCCAGACATCATTTTCACCGAGCAAAGTTCCGGCTTCTCATCCTTCATAAAATCCAGGGGCGGCACGCTTGTCATTTCACTTTTCCTGTTCTTCGTCGGCGTCATCGGCACAGTCATCTGCTCTGCGTCGGCCATCTTCGGAAAAAAACTGACCTCTCTCATAACCATTTCGCAGTTCACGTTCTGGGCATCGCTGTGCATGTTCTGCCACCTGCGCTTCATCCTGCTCTTCATCCACAGCGAAATCATCAACGCTCTGCTGGAACTTGCCTCGTTCTATCTTGCCCTTGTTTTTGCCTACATGACCATTTTCCCGAAACTTGTCTTCAGCAAAAAACACCTGCGCATATATAAAATCCTCACGACCGTCTATTTCGCCTACTGCATTATCTCTCTTGCATTGCCAATGTTTACTGGCCTGCACGTCATGGATACGTTCTACATCACGCTCATCATCCTCATTGCATCACTTGGCTATTCTGCCTATCACTGCATCCTTCAGTGGAATACTCGTCCTGAAAGAATGACGTTCACCATATCCGGCTTCATGGTAATGCTCGGCTATGCCATTTTTGAAGAAGTGCGCATCCTGCTGCATTCTGCGGGCATTTCAGCATTACGGACTCCCGAAATGCTGCTTCTGACTTTCGGTATCGTCATCTTCACAGCCAGTTCGCTCATTGACTACTTTGTCTCATTCAAGAATGCAACAATTCAGGAAACTGTCGAAGAGTCATGGAAACGCTTCAAGGAACCAAACTCAATTCCGGGAATTTCCGGTTTCCAGAAGACACTTGCCCTGCTGAAAGAACTTGAAGACTCAAAATCACAGTACACGGTGGCTACAATCTCCATTGACAATATTGATGAACTCAAGCTCAGCCCGACACCGTACCCTGTTCTTGAAGACAATTTCGCGCGGCTTATCCATCTGGTGTTCAGCTCATACGGAATTACAGGAAATCTCGGTAACGGCAAATTCCTGGTAGCCCTGCCGGATATGCCTGAAGGTAAGATGAAGCTGCTTCTACGCGCATTCAAGGAACTTGTACGACGTGACAATGAAAATCATCCCGAAGCGATAATCCGCTATTCAGACGGATATGCACTCAGCTCCGATTCTGAGGATGAAGAAATCGTTAAAATCTGCCAGCTTGCCAACAACAGCAGAATGGTTCAGGAACAGCATCTTCTCCAGTAGTTTTTGCCCGAAATCTTGAAAAATAGATATTCCGATGTTACACTATTTTTATGAGCGATTATCTTCCAAATTTCCAGCGTGTCGAACTCGATAGGACAGAAATCAACGTTCCTGCAGAAAAGTTCTCACAGAAAAAAAATTCTACATTATTAAATCCACAGTATTACAAAGTTGCATTATCAGGTGAAAATGAGTCTGCCCAGAAGCTTCACAACCTTCTTTCAAGATATCTGACCTGTTCAGATCCAAAGGACCGCTCTGTTTACAGACAGCAGCTGACAACTGCATACTGGGAATTCTTCAATGCTCTTGCTCCGAAGATGTCACTTCCTTCAACAGCTAACGAAAAGCGCATGCTGCTCCGCTACGGCGTCGTTCTCCCGACACTTTTTACCGAAGAGCAGAAAGGCATGTTTGCATCTGCTTACGTGGAAAACACCTACAACGAGCCTGTCTATTACGTGGATGAATGGTTCCGTGATCTGGGTCTCGGTACACTGACACTTTCTGCCACTGACGAGTCCCGCCCTACAAAGAAGAACCTGACAGGCGCAGAAGAAACTCAGCGTCTCATGCAGCTGCAGTCAAAGAACAGCGGCAAGCTGCAGACTTCTGAAAACCAGCTGACCATGAAAGAATCTGAGCGGGCAATGATTGAGGCTGAACTTACATCCCGCATTCAGATGCTCTGCGAACACCATCCTATTCCGGGAATGGAACCGCACGTCTATGCGTATACAGACCCGCAGAGAAAACTCTTCAATGAAATCATTGACCGTATACACCAGCTGTCACGTGTAGACAAGGATGCTGCGGCACTGCTTGCCGACTTTACAGAGGCAAAGGAAGTCAACGACAGCCTGCAGTCAAAGATTGACGCGGGTCCTGCAGTTCTTGAAGTAAGTTCATCCGACATTTCAACAGAGGCCGGAACAGTACGCCAGATGGCAAAAATGACGTGTGGACGTCAGGGTAATCACTTCCCTATCTTCACCAAGGAATACTTCCACTGCGCTCCACGCTTAACCGGATTCCGTGAAAATGTCCTTGAACAGCTCAACTGGGTTGAGAAAATTGATCCGGGTGCATTCATCCGCACACACAAAAACGTAAATAACCGCATTGTGCCGTACGTCCTGCTTATCCCGACATACGGTGACACGGGTTTCTGCTGGGAACCGTTTGACCGCTACAACCGCGTAACAAGCCGTGGACGTATTGTCGTTCCTATGTATCCTAAGAACCTGCAGATTGCCGTTCTTACCGCAGTTGCTGACCTGCGCTGGCAGACAGCAAAGGAACATGCCTCCTTCTACTGGATGGAAGAAGGACTTACCGGTCATTACTATGAGTGGTTCAATAACCAGAAACTCAAGGGTGATGTAAAGGAATACTTCATCAACGATTATGTTCTGTGGATGACAAAAGAAGCAGAAGGACTTCAGAAGATGGATAAAGAAGTACGCAGTATTTTCTGGCGTTATGTTCCGTTCCCGCAGCAGCTTAAGGATAAGCTCAAGATGCGCAGTACAATCTATCAGGAGTTGTACCAGAAAGATCAGAACAGGGCAATGTCCGACGGATATTGATACAAAAAAAGCGTTCCAGACGGAACGCTTTTTTCATGCTCAGAGCCCGTTGTCAAACCGGTCTTTTTTCATGGTACGGGCTGCAAACAGCGGATCAAGCTTATCTTCAAGATGCCATTTTGTAATTACCCACGTCGCCAGTTTCTGATAGATAAGCATTCCCAGCATCCAGGAAGCTATAATGCCAACAATAAGGAATACCATAGCGCCGTTATCATTATTTCCAAACAGCTTTGCATCCAGAATGATGAAAATCAACAGAAGTGCAAGAAGAATGATTACATTTACGATTGTTCCGGCAATTATGAAGAGGATTGTGTTTTTCTTATTTGTCATTTTCTGTCTCCTTATCGTTTTTAAGGGTTATCAGGAATGAGATGAACAGTAATATTCCACACACCATTATGCAGGAATCAGCCACATTGAATGTCGGCCACCGTTCAAAACCAAAGATACCATAAAACTTTACATCGATAAAATCAACAACTCCGGCAGGGCGGAACAGACGGTCAGCAATATTGCCGAATCCACCGCCCAGTACACCGCAGATAAGCCAGCGCTGATAATACGTGAACTCATTGTTCCTGAAGTAGATGAACAGCGCCAGAAAAAGTACGACAACCGGCAGAATTGCCAGCAGCACAGAACGCAGTGACGCAGATAATCCCGCGCCGAAACTGAAAGCCGCGCCAAGATTACGCACGTGTACAATACGCAGGAAATCGCCGAAGAAACTCCACAGAATCGTATTCTGCGGAATATATTTCACGACAAGATGCTTCGTCAACTGGTCCAGAAGCAGCACTCCTGCCAGGAAAAAGAGCGGAATGAGTTTTTCTTTTTTCTGTTTATCCATTGCTGTACCTCACAATTCCGTCGGAGCCTTTATGAACACTGTCTCGACTCCTGTTTCTTCACGAATTTTTTCCATGACAAGCGACACACCGACCGTTTCTGTGTTGTAGTGACCGCCTGCAATGACCGTAATGCCGTGTTCCTTCGCCACGTGATACTGCTCGTGTTCAATAGCGCCGGTAATATATGCGTCAGCCCCGGCCTCTATCGCCTGGTCAACATCTTCGCCGGCCCCTCCTGAAATGACAGCTACTCTTGTAATTTCTTCCGGGCCGAATGGTAACACGGCGAGGGGAGCTTCTCCGTCAGGCAGCAGCCGCGCGCAGATTTCTTCTCGGGAAAGCGGTTCCGGAAATGAGCCGATTACGCCGAGCTGCATTCCGTGCCAGAACCCGAACGGTTCCAGGCCTTCAAGTCCGATACGGCGCGCTATTCCGTAATTGTTGCCACATTCGGCATTTGCATCCAGGGGGATGTGACAGGCAAAAAGTGCCATGTCGGCGTCCATAAGCGCCTTTATGCGTTTGTAATGCGCGCCGGAAACTGCAACCGGCTGTCCCCAGAACATGCCGTGATGCACTACAAGCAGGTCAGCATGTTCTGCTGCCGCCTTTTCTATGGTTTCAAGGCATGCATCCACCGCAAACGCTATCTTACGTATCTGTTTCGTGTCAGGAGCACTGTTCCCGACCTGAATTCCGTTCATGGAAGGATCTGCGGGGAAAAGTTCCGGTTTCAGCAGGGAACACAGCCATGTCGAACACTCATTCAATGTCATTTGCATTCTCCAATAATGTATTCTGCCGCCTGATATACCATGTTCTCTGAAGCACGCCGTTCTTCATACGGATACACATCCGGCAGCATACAGAAAGCATCAAGAGGCTGAGTCAATGGCAGAAATCCCAATCCTTTCTGATTGAGGAAGATAGTCTTCACATCCTCCATCTGCTCCTGATAAATCAGCGCATACGCCTCATCCGCGACAACGACAAATTTCCTTCCGGGATACTGTTCCTTGAGCGCATTTACATACGCCTTTGTCTCTATCATCTTCTTCTGATTGATTTCGGCCTTCTGTTCCTTGAAAGCCTCTGCATCAAGTACGCGCCTGACCCTCATGACAAACGGTCTGATCCAGGTGCCGTTAACTGCACCGAGAGCCGTATCTGTCGTCGTAATATCTGCCGCTGCCGCAATATATCCGCGGGAAGCAAGCACCTTCAAAAGCGGTGCATAATCCGAAGCGCGTACACAGACGTCGGGAACACAGACAATCACCGGCGATGTACCGTCATCCTTATCAGGCGTATATGTGCTCGCGACGGCAGATGTCCGGTCGAGCAGATTTTCCCTGACAGAAAGTCCCTGGTAGGCACTACCTGTGTACATAGTGCGACTGACTGTATAAGAAGGCCTGTCCTTTACCGTAATGATGATATCCATATCGTTTACCGGAACAAACCAGTACAGGATGAAGCTCAAAAAAAGGATGGCTAGCCCTGACAGAACCGTAGCTATGACGAACGGAACATGATAATAGTCGACATAAAGACCATTCAGAAATCTCTGCAGGGCGCGGAAATTCGTTATGAAAACAAACAGGATCAGGATGGCGAGCAGTACCGTAAACAGTTGCACGCCGAATGCGCAGATATCGATAATGAGGACGCATACGGATACCGGAACAAGGATGACAGCCGTATCTACATGCGTACGTTTTTTCATGAAAATACGGGCAACGACAGGCACCAGCAGACCAAGCAGCAGTGCACTACCCGCAACAAAACTCGACATAATTCCATGATAAATGAAATCATTATTAATAACAACATTAGTTTTTTATTAAAATGCTTTTTTTTTGCCTCTTTGTATGCTAGAATTATTTGTAGTATGTCTGATTCCAGCCGTATTCAGGTCGACCCGAATAAAATCAGGCGAGCCGTACAGTCAAATATTCCTATCTCAATTACAACGTATACGTTGCCCCATGAAATGGAAATGTATATGGCAGATGTACTTACTGCTTTCCTGAAAGAGCTTAACCAGGAACACATGACAGAGTACCTGGTCTACTGCATGAACGAGCTTACAACAAATGCAAAGAAAGCAAATACAAAGCGCATTTACTTTCAGGAAAAGCATCTCGACATAAACGATCCAAAAGATTATGAAACCGGAATGAAGACCTTCAAGATGGATACGCTTGAAAACATCAAGCACTATCTGGCGCTTCAGAAGGCTTCAAGCTACTACATAAAACTCATCCTGCAGGCAAAGAACGGCAAGATCTGTCTTGAAGTACGCAACCACACGGAACTGACCGTTTTCGAGTACAAACGCATTCACGACAAACTTTCACGCGCCCAGCAGTACACCTCAATTGATGAAGCCTTCGCCCAGATTCTTGATGACAGTGAAGGCGCCGGACTTGGTCTCATCATCATGGTGCTGATGCTGCAGAAAATCGGCCTTGCAGACAATAACTACCAGGTATTCAGTGAAAACGGCGAGACTATAAGCCGCATAATTCTGCCGCTCAGCAGACGTACACAGGATGACATTACCCAGATGTCAAAAGATATCGTCACGGAGATTGACAGTCTGCCGCAATTCCCGGACAACATTGCCCGCCTGCAGTCAATGCTCAGCGACCCGTCCGTCGACTTCCAGGATGTTGCACGCGAAATAAGCAACGACGTTTCACTCACTACAGACCTGCTGCGTCACGTAAACTCAGCTGCGTTCTCCCTGCCCACACCGTGCCTGAGCATTATCGACGCGGTAAAACTCGTCGGTATACGCGGACTCAGAAACCTGCTGTATTCCGTTGGCTCGCTCAAGACACTGCAGGATTCCTCAAACGTCAAGAAAGACCTTTGGGACCACAGTTATCAGGTTGCAGCGTTCAGCAATCTTCTGGCAAAATCATTCTTCAGAAGCGACAGGCAGGTTACCGACGACTCGTATGTCTGCGGTCTTCTGCATGATGTAGGTAAAGTCGTCTTTGAAAACGTTCATCCTGAACTTATGGACAAGTATAAGTCGCATTGTTCTGAAAAACCGATGAAGAATGAACTGTTCGAGAAGATTACATCCGGTGCGAACCATGCTGAAATCGGTGCACAGATTTCTGAAAAGTGGAACTTCCCGACACTCATTTCACAGACAATCCGCTATCACCATAATCCTGAACTGGCACCTGCTGAAGTAAAGAACATTACAACTGTAGTCTATTTCGCTGAAATGCTGTCGCACTATCTGGACGGTACTGTTGAGTTCTATCAGTTTGATCCTGATATTCTGACTCTTTTTGGAATTAAGGATGAGGATAAGCTCAGGTCGCTGGCAGAAAGACTTCAGGCAGAAATTAAGAAGTAAGAGCCGCCGTCCACGCCTGCATAAGAATTCCGAACGCAACGCCCACATTAAGTGACGCCTTCATACCTTTCATGGGGATTGATACACATCCGTATGTTGCGCGCTTCAACGCTTCAGGACTTACACCCAGTTCCTCTGAGCCAAGAATTACAATGCCTTTTTCCGGGAAAACAAATTCCGAAATGTCAGTACCGCCCGTCTCAAGTGTGAACACGGGAATATCTTCCGGCAGCTGGTCTAGCGACGTGCGTTCCCACGGCAGTATCTTGTCACAGCCCATTGATGAACGGATGGCACGCGGATGGTTCAAGTCCGTGCAATGCGGTGAGAGAAAAAGCTTTTCCGCGCCGAATGCCTCGGCCGTGCGGACTATCGACCCGAGATTGAACGGCGAGCGGATGTCTTCCGCGTAGACCATGACGCCCGGGAAAAAATCGCGCTTTTCGACAATGCCCGTGGCGGCAATGTCTCCCAGGAGTGCGTCTCCGGCGGCAGCAACGTCTCCGGCGGCAGCAACTCCCACGGCAGCGTTTCCCGCGGCGGCGGCAGCGGCTCCCACGGCAGCGGCTCCGGCGGATGCGTGCGGGCGGTGTGGCGCAATTACAAGGTCCCATTCTGCGGGGAACGTGCCAATCAGCGTCAGAAGATGATTACGGGCGCAATTACAGACACGGCGTTCGTCAAACTCAGGGGCCGCCAGCAGGGTGCACAGTTCTTCGCGGGCGCTGTCACTCAGCTGCGGATCTTTCAGCAGCACTTCTGTTATGCGGCGAGTGTACTGCGGTCGTGTAAGTGACTTGAAGTTGTACTCCGTGCCAGGCTCTGCTATGCCGGCAATATCACGCTCGAGCGCACCAAAACACAGGGCAAGCTTACGCCGCCGCTGTCCGCCTTCGAGTTCAAAGAGTTTTTCGGGTGGAATCATCAGTATGCCTGCTTGATGAAGTCAAACAGATCATCCGCAGTCATTGAGCGTGGCATTGAGTTCATCAGATCAAGCTGGCCTGCGTCTTCTGCGGCGAGGGAAAGCTGCTCAATAGTTACGTTCATGTCCTTAAGGCGTGTCGGCAGATTTGCCATCGCCAGACGGTTACGGATATTGTCTGCCAGTGCAGTTGCTGCCGTGTCACTTGCTGTGGTGTCAGCGGCTACCTGCATGATGCGGGCGACGTTGGCAAGGCGCTCCGTCTTATACTTGGCAGCGTCTTCGATTACGTACGGGAAGAGAATTGACGCAATGATTGAGCGTGAAAGTCTGAAGCGTGCACCGATTGTGGATGCAAGCAGAGAAGCCGGTCCTACAGAACTGATTGAAGCCGCAATTGATGTCATGCAGCCGCCCTGCATAAGGAACTGCTCTGGTGGCGTTGCGTTTGACAGTGTCGGAGATCCGTCCATGCCGCAGCTTAAAAGCTCAATTGCTTTCTCGCAGATGGTGTCAGAGAAGAAGTTTGCCTTCTGGGAAAGATAACACTCAACTGCCATGCAGAGTGTCTGAATGGCAAGTGATGACGTCTGATTTTCTGTAAGAGAAACTGTCAGGTTAGGATCGAACAGGGCAAGTTTTACCAGACCGACGGAGCCCTTGATAAGTTTGAGCTGACGTGAACGGCCGTCAATGACAGGAATTCTGTCTGAGAAAAGGAACTGGTCGCGGATTGTTGTCGGCAGGCAGACGCATGGCAACGGACTCGTGGTAGGAACTGCGCCGTCTATGTATTCGTATACATCGTGAGCTTCATGGTAAAGGGCTGCGACTGCGCGTCCAAGATTTCCTGCCTTTTCACCGCCTGCTGTGATGACACCGTGAATATGGGCATCACGTGCAAGCGTAAGTGCACGTTCCAGAACAGATGAATCTGGGGAAGAAGGAAGTTCTTCAAAAACAAAGTAGTCTATGTTACGGTCTGTCAGTGAGACCTTTATTTTTTCTGCTGCACCGCTCTCGTTAAGGACCGGATCCATGACGAGCATGTAGCGGGTACCCCATTCGCGGACAAACTGACCAAGCCGTGTAGAAGAATAAGAACCTAATGTGATGTTTGGTGAAATCTTAAAACTGAAATCGGCCATTTTTCAATCCTCCATGATTGCGCCGTATTACAAAACGGGGTATACAAAAAAAGGCGGAAAATCATTCCGCCTCTTTTATAAACATTGCCTGGTCTTAGAGGCCAAAGCTGTCAAGTATCTTATCTGCAGTAGACTCAATTACAGCAGCGTTCAGATAATTAGGATCTGCAATCTTTGCCTTTACCTGAGCAACAAGGTCAGCACGAACGTCAGGTGTTTCTTTGGCAATAGCATCCATCTTCAGCATCTCAGCCATTTCGCGTGCTTCATCTGAAATAGAAATACTATCTTCAGTTGAAAAACTCCGTGATACCGGTGCTGCTTTCTGAGAACCTTTAACATTGTCCAGCGGATTAATTCCGTTAAGTCTGTCAATCATCATTTTTCGACCTGCCTTACCTATTTATCGGTACATTCTTCCACAAGTTGAGCATTCTTTTCATTTCCTGAGACAAAAACTGCAAATTCGCCCAGAATTTTACTTCTGGAACTGAAATCCTCCAGTAATTGCCCGGCAGAGCCCTCCACAATCTCTTCATGCAGTTTGGTCATCTCACGACCAATTACAACATGACGCTCATATTCAATATCGGCAATATCTGCCAAAAGTTTAACAATTCTGTACGGACTTTCATATAAAACGAATGCCCATCCAGTTGCCATGAGC
Source organism: Treponemataceae bacterium (assembly GCA_045640805.1). Lineage (GTDB taxonomy): Bacteria > Spirochaetota > Spirochaetia > Treponematales > Treponemataceae > Treponema_I. Next base: position 6,264 of record JAZUFS010000218.1, on the reverse strand, counting down.
TCCCTGAGGCGGGACCGCCTTCTCCCCGGCTTAGGAGAAAGAAAACCTTCAAAGATAATCGTCTTACCGCCCGGACCTGCTACACTGATAAGCGTTGCAAAAGCGGAAGGCCCCGGAATAGGGATAACCGTATGCCCTGCTTCCCGGGTCATTTTTGCCAGAACCGCACCAGGATCACTGATTCCGGGCGTTCCTGCATCACTTGCAAAGGCAACGTTCTTGCCTTCATCAAGCATGGAAATTATCTTCTTAGCTGCATCTTCCTCGTTCTGAGAACGACAGGAGACCAGCGGTTTTCTTATTTCAAAGTGTGTCAGAAGCTGCAGCGTATGCCTTGTATCTTCTGCGGCGACAACATCGACAGTCTTCAAGGTTTCAAGCGCACGGAAAGTGATGTCACCAAGATTTCCGATCGGAGTTGCTACTATATATAAATTCGACACACAGTAAGTATACTATTTAATCTTTCAGTCTGCAAGCATTTAAGACGGGTTCCGCGGCACAGGTGCTTATTGTGGTTTATGCCCGCGGCAGCAATTCACACAGCCGGAGACAAGCACGTGGTTCTTAGTTTCATCACGCACAAAAAGATGCGCCACCAGATACGAGGATGGCAGGAGTGTGGCCTTGCAGACAGGGCAGCTTCGGGTAATGCCCGGATGTGGCAGTGGATAACAGTGGGGACATCCATATATAGAACAATTCTTTTCATTAACGGATGAGCCTTTATACACTTTGGTCACAAGCTGTTCTCCCGGACCAAGCGGTGTACAGCATACAGGGCACACAGATTTTGGTCCTGAAGGCACATTTCCATCTTTTCTTCTATTAGAGGATGTTGCCATCCCCTTGAAAACGAGAATGATTATCACTATTGCAACGGCCATAAAAAGTAAGGCCAGAATTGTCGAAATCTGCATATCCAAAAAAAATATAAAATTTTTTTAAAAAAGTGTTAAGTCTTTTTTTCAGGGTCCGATAGACAAGTAACGGGTCATGAAGACCGGACGAATCGTTCTTAGCAGTCATGAAGGCTAAAAACGATACAGTAAATTCAAGGAGATACAGTATGGTTATTAATCACAACATGAGTGCTATGTTCGCTAATCGTCAGACAGCAGTTACGAACAGTGCAACACAGAAAAACATGGAAAAGCTTTCATCAGGCCAGCGCATCAACCGCGCAGGAGATGATGCTTCAGGACTCGCTGTTTCTGAGAAGATGCGGAGCCAGATTCGTGGTTTGAACCAGGCTGCACAGAACGTTCAGAACGGAATTTCCTTCATCCAGACAACTGAAGGCTATCTGCAGGAAACAACAGATATCGTTCAGCGCATTCGCGAACTGGCTGTTCAGGCTTCTAACGGAATCTACACTGACGAAGACCGCATGCAGATTCAGGTTGAAGTTTCTCAGCTCGTAGCTGAAGTCGACCGCATCGCAAGCCAGGCACAGTTCAATGGTATGAACATGCTCACAGGCCGCTTTGCACAGGATACAGGAACAAACTCTGTAACCGCTTCTATGTGGCTGCATGTTGGTGCAAACATGGACCAGCGTGTTGAGATGTTCATTGGTACAATGACAGCAACAGCACTTAACCTGCGTGAGTTCGGCAGCGATGAGATCATGAGCCTCCAGAGCCCAGACTCAGCTAACCGCGCAATCGGAACTCTTGATGAAGCTCTCAAGAAGATCAACAAGCAGCGTGCAGACCTTGGCGCATATCAGAACCGCCTTGAGTCAACATATACAGGACTGACAATTGGTGCAGAAAACCTGCAGGCATCTGAGTCACGCATCCGTGATACAGACATGGCTACAGAAATGGTTGAATACACCAAGAACCAGGTTCTGCAGCAGGCTGGAACAGCAATGCTCGCACAGGCTAACCAGTCAGCACAGAACGTCCTCTCACTTCTGCAGTAAGGTTAAAGATGACCGTCCTTGGTCATCTTTAACTGACAGTTTGCTTTGCAAACTGTCTAGAATGAGCAAGTATAAAAAAAGCGCCGTCCGTGGCGCTTTTTTTATTTTAAAGCATTATTCAGCACTTTATCTGGCTCAACACTTCTCCAATGCTGTCGTTTATGACAAGCTCTGCCATGGCATCTGCTGCTGTCGATGATTTATTTATGAGCACAAGATGCTTTCCCCTGAAATAATTGATGAGTCCCGCCGCCGGGTACACGACGAGTGATGTGCCGCCGATTATGAGCGTGTCGGCTTCTGCTATTGCGCGCACGGCACCCGTGATTATATCGTCATCAAGGCCTTCTTCGTACAGAACGACATCCGGCTTTACGACGCCGCCACAACCTTCGCGGGAACAGCGTGGCACGCATTCTTCAGGCCAGCGGCGACCTGCTTCAGGACTGCCGAACTGCTCCGGCGCCAATCCGGCTTTCGCGGCAGCAGCGTCTATCCAGGAGCGCACGTAGTCGCCGTCGTAGAACGCGTGACACTTACGGCAGTAATTACGCAGGATGCTGCCATGTAGCTCGTACACCCGCTTGCTGCCCGCCGCCTGATGCAATCCGTCTATGTTCTGCGTAACGACTGCAGTGAGCTTTCCTGCCTGTTCCAGTTCCGCCAGTTTCAGATGTGCCTTATTGGGAGCCGCTCCCTTAAGCAGTATTTTCGCGCGATAAAACCGGTAGAACTCAGGTGTTTTTCGGTCAAAGAATGTCCGGCTGATAATCGTCTCCGGCGGATATGACCACTCCTGATTGTACAGGCCGCTGGTGCTTCTGAAGTCGGGAATGCCACTTTCTGTCGAAACTCCCGCACCGCCGAAAAACACAATCCGTTCTGACCCGTCAATAATTTCCTGTAAACGTGCTACTTTTGCGAGCGTTTCTTCTTCCATTACATCCTCCTGAAAAGCCCTTTCTTCAGTGTAACTCTATTTTGAACTGCTGTGCACGGAAAGCGAAAAAAAATTTTTTGCAGGGACATCTGGTGTCCCATAGCGTAGACGATACTCAAATTATGGGATGGGAAATAACAGTAAGAGACGCTGCCGCTACCACGGAGCCCAAGGAGAACGTGATGAACAGATCAACAGAAATGTCAAAAAAAGACCAGCCATTTGAGTACGCCCTTTCAGTAAAGGATTTCATGCAGACGGATGTGTACAAATCAACCCAGAAGAGGGCGATGCGCACATCCATAAGTTTTATGATTACAGGTATTTTACTGCCGCTTATCATCGGCTTTTTCACTGCCCTGCCCGACCTGAGCAAGCCATATTTTGGAATAAGTGTTTTTTCAAACGCAGCACTCGCGCTCGTGTTCACGCTACCGCTGTCACTCGGACTCATCTGGTCAGCCCTGCCTGTCTACCACCATATAATCCGCCGGCTTTTCGAAAGCTACGGCTTTGTGCAGAAGGTAGCGGCGTAAGTCATTACTATCGTCAGAAACGCTTGTATTACAAGGAATTACTGTATATAAAAACATGACAATCCAAGGATTATGCGCTATACTCCTACATGGAGTAAAATATGAAACTTCTAAAAATATTTCTTTCTGTAGCAGTAACAATGCTGCTGGCATCCTGTGCACCGCTTGTATCATCCGGAAATACTGAAAACGCGGGTTCCATTTCTTTTACATTGCCACGAATACCGGCAGAAACCGGTTCAGGTTCGCAAAACGTGTCTAGAAATGCAGATCCGTATGGCGAAAACGGCTGCTTCATCGTCACGGTAACTGACAATGCAGGCACTGTCCAGACAAAACGGGCACACTCCGGGAATACTCTGTCTTTTGACGAACTAGCTTTCGGAGACGCCACAATTGTACTTATTGCGTACGACGCCAATCAACTTGATGACGCTTTTCTTTCTCCTGAACTGACCAGTATTGAAGCTGCCGAATTGCTTACCTATGCCGAAATGTCCTGGTATTACGGTTCAAGCACCTGTACGGTTCTTCATGAAACTCAGAACGTCACCATTCAGATGAAAAAACAGGAATTCAAAGTATATCCGACAGTACGCGGACGTGTGGTATTCAGTAACACCTATTCAAACTGGTTATTGAATCAGGCTGACGATACTACAATGTACGGTGGCAACGGTCACTTAACCGCATTCTGTTATGACCCTCAGGGTTCTTTAATTACTGCAATAAATGGTGAAAACGGTGATGTGTCATCTTTCATAAGGATTTTCCTGCCTGCTTTCCATGGAGAAGAAACCACCTATTATTTTGATGGTGATAACATAGTGGATTACACATTTGCCGACGCTTCAATCTTACCGCAGAGAATTGCAGGTAACCTGCGGTATGTGTACTTCACGACAAATGAATACGGAGCACGTGACGAAGGAAACAACACCGTCTTCTTCTTTGACAAAGCAAAAGGAACGACTCCGGCACTAAAAACCATTACAATTCCAGATTTTGATATTGTAACAGCCCTGGCATATGATAACGGACGGCTGTATGTTGCCGGTGAAAAGAAAGGCGAAATTCAAGCTGATGGTACTTCTTGCTCAACACTTTCCGTCATAAGTTACCGCATAAAAGCAGATGGCAGCCTTGATACAGAAACAGGAAGCACCTATCTCTCATTCACAGAGGAAGACCTTGTTGAGCCAATCAAAACGGCAACTGATTTTACGAATAATCATAACTATGTTGTTGACTTGAATAATAACTATGAAAGATGGATATACACCACCATTTCTGACATTGCATTTGTTGACGGAACTTTGTACGCAATAAGAAATGTCCTGTTGTTTGATAATAATAATAACAGAATTAAGGAAAGAGCTTTAGGTGACGTCATCTATATTGATGAAAGAAGCATAAAACAGGTGGATGACATGATGTTCAGTCATTATCGCCTAGGCGAGACCAACACAAATGCCATTCCATACCGGTTTGTTGCACTGAAACCAAAGGAATTTGATATTGCAGTCCTGAATCCTTATTTCAATGGTCAACCAGCCTTTCTTCGTTACAATTTTGAAACTACAAGAGAATTCCAGACTGTAACCGGAAATAGCATGCCGTACGACACAATCATCAATATCAGAGGCGGATCTAGCGGAACGGCATTTGGCAGCACGCTTTTCGAACATCTGACCAGCCAGGGCCACCTTTTCAGAAAAGAAATCTAAGGTTAATCTGCCATAATGCTTTCTGTATGCATTCCAGTCTATAACGGTGAACAGTACCTCGGGCGCTGCCTTGAAAGCCTTGTGCGGCAGACGTTCAAGAACTTTGAAGTCATCGTCGTTGATGACTGTTCACCCGGAAAAGACAGAAACGGCTGGTCATGCAGAAAGCTCTGCCGTAAACTGCGGAACCAGACCGGCCTTGACCTGGCTTACATTCCGCACACCGAAAACAAGGGCAGCATGGAAGCGCGCCGGACAGCCACGTATGCTTCTTCAGGTGACTATATCCTTTTCCTGGACTGCGACGATTCCCTTGAAGACACCGCCCTTGAAAAACTCGCCCAGAAAGCAGAAGCAACTGGCGCTGACATCGTACAATGCGGCGTACGCCCGGTTTTCGCACTTGAAGACGGTCCGCGCGTTGCAGAACCTGAAATCGACAGCATTGAAGAAGGCACAAATCTGCTTATTCCGGAGATGGTCAAAGGCAAAGACATTCTCGACAGCGCCATCATGAGGGCAAAAATAAGCACGTTCGTCTGGGGCAAACTGATGAAGCGCGACCTGCTCGTAAAAGCCTGGGAACATATCCCGCCCATGTATGGTGTGTGGTGCGAAGACTACCTCATGGTTTTCTTCATAACCTATTTCGCTGAAACATACATCGGCCTTCCTGAAAAACTATACCTATACTCCGTAGATACCGGCATTTCGACAACCGTACATATCGCCGACCTTACAAAATGGGAAAAATTCTGCGCAGTAACATCCGTCTTTAATACAATCTACATGCAGTGCGAAGACGGCCTGATTACGCTTACAGAGGAAGAAGATTTTGCCGTGCACGCAAAATGCGACCAGCTTGTAACTTCAAACCTCATCTATCTTGAAAAATTCGTCGACCCTGCCATCAGCCAAGAAGCACGCACCATGCTCATCGACTACTCAGGCGAAGCGTACATCAAATCACTTGAAAAACTGCTCAATCTGCCGGAAATTTGATTTTCGGATTACTCTATTCCGATGAACTTCACAAACGTAGAATGGGAATAATCAGATGTATATGGGGCGGAGCGCCGCCCCCCGGCCGCACACTGAACTGACCCCATAAAGTTGGACACTTTATGGAGG
>JAZUFS010000217.1:0-7586 GCA_045640805.1 Treponemataceae bacterium | reverse complement strand
ACACGCCGTTTGTATCAGGAACGTTCTCTGCTTCCCTGTCCACTTCCGGTGCTGATGAAATGAGCTTGAGCTCATCGCGCAGCCACTTGATGACCGCGCCGCCGATGAAGACGCTTCCTTCAAGCGCGTACTGAATCTCGCCGTCCATGCCGAGCGCGATTGTGGTCAGAAGGCGCTTTGAGTAAACGGGCTTTGTTCCCGTGTTCATGAGCATGAAGCAGCCTGTTCCGTAGGTGTTCTTGGCATCGCCTTTCTCGAAGCAGCCCTGGCCGAAAAGCGCAGACTGCTGGTCACCGATAGCAGATGCAATCGGAACGGTGAAGCCGCACACGTCGGCGTCTGTGTTGCAGTAAATCTCGCTTGAATCGCGGACTTCAGGCAGCATGCAGCGTGGAATGTCGAGCAGCTTCAGAAGGTCGTCATCCCAGTCGAGCTGGTAAATGTTATAGAGCATGGTGCGGCTTGCGTTCGTCACATCAGTTACGTGGCGCGCACCGCCAGAAAGCTTCCAGATAAGCCAGGTGTCGATGGTGCCTGCAAGAATCTCGCCGTTCTTTGCACGCTCGCGCAGGCCCGGCACGTTGTCCAGAATCCACTTGATTTTTGTACCTGAGAAATAGGCGTCAATGAGCAGACCCGTCTTCTCGCGGATGACATCCTCATATCCGTCTTTCATGAGCTGCTCACACAGGGCTGCTGTACGGCGGCACTGCCAGACAATAGCGTGGTACACCGGTTTGCCGGTCTTCTTATCCCATAGGACGACTGTCTCGCGCTGGTTTGTTATACCGATTGCGGCAATCTCGTCCATCTTGATTTCTTTCTCGATAAGGAGCATCTGAAGTACTTCAAGCTGGCATTTGAAAAGCTCTTCCGCGTCGTGCTCAACCCAGCCCGGCTGCGGGAAAAACTGCGTGAACTCCTTCTGCTTTGAGCCAAGCGGATGTGCATTTTTGTCGTACACAATAGCGCGTGATGACGTTGTTCCCTGATCAAGGGCGATGATATACTTTTTTTCCACAGTTTTCTCCTTATGTGGCCGTAAAAGTGCCATCTACTACTATAACACGATAAGTCAGATTTGCGTGAAAAACCACTGATGTGAGAAGCATGTGCTGTTTTTGTGAAAATATGGAGATTGTGTAAGGCGTAGTCTTAGTGAGCCAGTTTCCGGGCGACAGCGGCGACTTCGTCCGTACCGCCGTGACACAGCGCTGAGATGAAAGGACGTCCTACCATGACTTCCTTTACACCGTAGTAACCGGCTGCGAGCAGATCATTGTGGCGTCTGATACCGCCGTCTATCCACAGTTCGCCGCAGTAGTTCCTGAGTTCTTCGCCGTGTTCCGCAAGGAAACTGGCCGTACTGCCAATTCTGTTTTCGACGCGGCCGCCATGATTTGATATGACGGCTATGTCCGGGCGTACTTCTTTCACAAGGTCAATGTCATTCCGTGTGAAAATTCCCTTGATGGCGAACGGTACCTTTGCGGCTTTCTTGAGTGTAATCAACTGCTCTGCGCTTTTCTGCTCAAGCGAGACAAGATTACGCATGGTGACAATGTTGAATGAGTCAATGTCCACGCCGATGATTTCAGCAACTTCGCGTGCCCAGTCCATCCGTTCAAGCAGCTTGTCGTCAGGGTAGGGCTTTATGAAGACTGCGCCCTTTATGTCCCTGTCAATGTCATGAAATTCTGTCCGGAGTGAGCGGATGGCGAGAATTCCCGACAGCAGTTTTTCGTCAGGGCAGCCGTCTCCTATGGAAAGTTTTATGCCTGCAAGATATGCCGAGCGGAGCATGTCAAAATAGAACATGCGTTCCGATTCATAGCCGATGTTTTCAACGCCGCCGGTAAGTGGGGCGAGACGTATTGCCGGGAGAGGAATTTCATCCTCAGTTTCGGGGCGCAGCAGTCCTTTACGGCTGAGCTTTGCTTCCAGGTGCAGCCAGTTGATGCAGTTCAGCTGAAAATTGATGCTGTTGTCAAAGCCGCCCATTCCGGGCATTTCGCCGACGCATCCATTGCCCAGACATTCCGGGCAGAAGTGGCATTTGAAATTCTGTGTTGAGCTCATGTCAGTCTCCGAAGCATGTACCGACTTCGCGGGCTGACAGAAGCAGCGGATGGTCCAGGGGAACTTTCTTTATTTTTCCGGCAATTCTTTCAAGAGGAATGCCAACCGGCACCCCATTCTGAAGTGCAACAAGCTTGCCGAAATCACCTTTTGCAAGCATGTGCGCGGCGTAGGTGCCGAACTGGGTTGCAAGAACACGGTCGTATGGAACAGGCGTGCCTCCGCGCTGCAGATAGCCAAGTACAGTAACGCGGGATTCAAGTTCTGTTGCCTCTTCAAGTTCTTTTGCAACGCGGTATGCAATTGAGTACGGCATTTCAGCACGGCGTTTCTTGAACTCTTTCTTTTCAAGCAGTGCTTCTTCTTTTGAAAGCGCTCCTTCTGCAACAACGACAATACTGAACGGATGTCCTTCTTCCTTGCGCTGTTTTATGTGTTTTGCAATCGGCGTGATGTCATATGGAATTTCTGGCAGCAGAATGACGTCGCCACCACCTGCAATGCCGGCATACAGGCCGAGCCAGCCAGCCTTGTGTCCCATGACTTCAATGATCATGATGCGGCTGTGACTGTGTGCGGTAGAATGCAGGCGGTCAATTGCCTCTGTCGCGACTGAAACAGCCGTGTGAAAGCCGAATGTGATTTCAGTTTCTGCAATGTCGTTGTCTATTGTCTTCGGAAGCCCTATGACGTTAAGACCTTCGCGGGCGAGCAGGGCGCCTGTCGTGTTTGTTCCGTTACCGCCGAGAATGACGAGCGCATCAAGGCCCCACTGCTTGTAGTTGTACTTTATCGACTCAACGGCTGTTCTTCCCGTGACAGGATCGACTTCTGTCATCTTGAACGGTTTTTCGCGGGAAGTTCCAAGAATGGTTCCGCCACGTGTCAGAATTCCAGAAAAAGCATCACTGCCCAGTTCATGAGCACGGCCTTCAATCAAGCCGCGGTAGCCTTCCTCAATGCCGATTGCCTGCATGCCGTATTCATCCATTGCGGTACGGCATACTCCGCGGATTGCAGCATTAAGTCCGGGGCAGTCACCGCCGGAGGTCAGAATTCCAAAACGTTTAACAGCAGAATCTTGCATACAGCAGATTATATCAGAAATTTGTATTTAATACAGTGTAGTCGGTATTAAAAAAATCCGATATTGAGGGTATGAAGTGTCGACTCATCAAAATCTCAGCAGTTTTACTGCTGTGTATCAGTATTCCGATGTTCCTTTCGGACGCGCAGGGACAGTACCGTCTGCACAGAAAACAGACCGAGCCCCTTGCCGGGACAGAAGCTTCCAGCCAGACAAAGGCTGAAGAGCAGAATAATCCATTTATCTGGGAAGATACGCTCGTAGGAACATCAACCGGTTTGTACACAATGCACGGGGGAAAAATGATGCCCCTGTGGACAGGCGGAGCAGTGTATAAACTTCTGAAAGGTACATCTGCCTGGTTTTTCCTGACTTCAGAAGGCATATATACCTCAACTGATCTTCTCACTTTCGAGCCCCGTAATGAGGGACTTCCTGTCCTTACCATTAAAAAATACGACGGCGAGAATAAATCATTTGTAAAACAGACGGCACCTCTCAAAGATTTACAGGTCGACCCTTCAAATCCTGACATCATGGTTACCACGACAAAGGATGAGGTCTTCTTAAGTTATGATGCAGGTCTTACGTGGAAAGGAATCGGCTTTTCAGCACGTACAAACGGAGCAAAAGCAGTCGCAGTTGCTGAAATGCCTGTCGACGGCAATCCGGATGAGACGGAACTTGTTGTATTCCTGAGCCACTCAATTTACGGCCTTTCCTACTATAAACCAGCTGCGAAAAAACCTGCATGGGAAGACATTGAGGCAGGTTTTGAAGTAATGAAAACCCAGTCTTCTCCTGATGAGCTGGCAGAAATTTATGCGACCCGCCGTCTTGATGAGTCTGGATCTCTCGTGACAGAAATCTATATAAGCAATTCATTCATGCCAGGCATTTACAAACTTGACTGGGAAAACAAGACAGGCGTTCTTCTCGGCAAGGATAAGATGGAGCTTTCTACCATCGACAGTCTGACATTGGCAGGTAACCGCCTGTTATATGTCTGCCCGAACGGTTTCGGCTCATTCAATCTCGACACTCACATGTTTATGGGCGCTCCGGAACCAGCAGAAATATGGCGCGTTCTTGCCAATATTCAGGGGTCTGATCCTGAGTGTATCTGGATTCCTGCTGCTGCCAGCGGATTCGGTCAGGCGCTTTCGTTCAGCGAATTGTGGCTTCTGGATATGGAAAAAGCTTCATGTGCATATGAGGCAGTTGCAGACAACAGGGAGTCTCTGTACGTTCCTGCAGGTCAGGCGTACAAGTACGAATATGCACAGGAATTCATCGACATCTGCAAGGAAAACAAGCTCGATTCCATCGTTATCGATATGAAGGATGACGCAGGATGGCTCCGCTATATCTCAAAAGATGACTGGATTAACGAAAAGGCCCAGTCCAGCATGTACGCCATCGACCTTGAAGATTTTGTGCCGCAGTGTAAGGAAGCAGGTCTGTATCTGATTGCACGTATTGTTTCCTTCAAGGATAAGAACCTGTGGCGCTACGACAAGGGGCAGTATGCCGTAAAGGATGTGAACGGCGGTTCCTGGCTCGGTGTCAGCAACTATCACAATGATGAAGGTGGCGTAAGTTACTACGACGAATACTGGTGTGATCCGTACTGCGAGGAAATTTGGGAATACAATGTCGCTATTGCAAATGAGCTCATTGCCCGCGGATTTGATGAAATCCAGTTTGATTACATCCGTTTCCCGACTGACGGCCTTAATCTTGATGATGCGCGTTACAGCTGGAAAGACACCGGCATGGACAAGGAAAGTGCGCTCATGTCATTCCTGTCATATGCCCGTGAAAATATCGACGCACCAATCAGCATCGACATATATGGTGCAAACGGATGGTACAGAAGTGGCGCCCGAACCGGACAGGACGTAGAGCTGCTTTCAAACTACGTTGATGTCATCTGTCCTATGTTCTACCCGAGTCACTTTGAGCAGACATTCCTGACATATACGCCGGTCATTGAACGTCCGTACCGCGTCTACTATTACGGAACATGGCGCAACACCATCATTGGCCGTAACCGGGTAATCGTACGTCCGTGGGTACAGGCTTTCTACCTTAACGTATCGTACGACAAGCAGTATTACGATGAAGATTATGTAAAGCGCGAGGTTTATGGTGTCCGCGATTCGGTGAACCACGGCTACATGTACTGGAATAACGCTGGCCGGTATGATGATATCTTCCCTGATCCGGGAGATTCACCATATCCGTTTGGATGATACAGAGCGCGTCGTTATGGCGCGCTTTTTTTATGAGTATCTGATATAATAGAAAAAAAGAAACATGCAAAACAGGAGAAACAGATGGAAGATATTTACGAATGGGGATTACAGGTTATCCGTGCGATTCAGACAATACGGTGTGCTCCTCTGGATGTGCTTGGAAAGTTCATTCATGTGGTCTTCAACTCACCGGTATATATTGTCATCCTGCTGTTCTATGCATTCTGTATTGATATGAAGAAAGCCCGCAAAATGGGCATTTCACTCCTTTTCACCCAGGCACTGGTCACGGGAATAAAGAACAGGCTGTGTGTGCCTCGTCCGTATACGCGTGACCCGTCTGTCGGTCTTGCAACTGAGGATTCATGGTCAACGCCATCTGGTCACTCAGCAGGGGCCGCGTCTGTGTTTCCTGTCATGGCAGCTGTCGAAACGAAATGGAAGCGCTGGGTCCGCATTGTGGTCGCGGCTGCAGTTCCTCTGCTGATTGGCGTTTCCCGCTGTTACGTCGGCGTGCATTACCCGACGGATGTACTCAGCGGCCTGTGCCTTGGCTACATGGTAGCGCTGTTCCTGGTCCTGTTCCTTGACCAGATTGACGCGAAACTTTCAGGGCTTCGCACCTCTTTCCGCGTGCTCATCGTCGCCCTGATCACCTACGCCCTGTTACTGCTCGACAACATGGACTCAAGCATGACAGGCGGATTTTTCGGCCTTGAGCTTGGCTGTATTCTGATTGCAAAGAAAGGCGGTTTCAATGCATCAAAAGGCACGGTTAAGCAGAAACTGCTGCGTTTCCTTCTGGGCGCCGCCATTGCCCTGGTGCCGTATCTTCTGATGAAGATTTTCTTCCCGTCAACAGGCGAACTTCGCCCGCTGTTCCGCTTCATCAGATACGCGGTCACCTGCTTCCTCGCCATGTACGTTGCCCCGCTCGTCATCGTGAAATGCGGGCTTGGCGAGCATGAAACTGCTGTCACCGCAACTTCCGAAGGTATTGCCGAATGAGCAGCTACACTCCTGAAGAGCCGATTGCCGCCATTGCGACAGCCCTCGCACCGTCAGCACTTGCCGTCATCCGTACGAGCGGCAAAGGCTGCATCGACTTGGTATCGCACGTTTTTTCCCGCCCGGATGTTCTGAATAAAGCTGCCGGCTACACCATGCTCCACGGCTGGATTGTCGATCCGGAAAAGCAGGCATCTCCTGCTGATAAGGCAGGCGCGCACATCGACGAGGTCATGCTCAGCGTGTACCGCGCTCCGAAAAGCTTTACTGGCGAGGATATGGTTGAAATTACGTGTCATGGCGGAACTGCACCTGTCATGGCCGTGTACAAGCTGCTTTTGAAGAACGGATTCCGGCCGGCTGAGCGCGGGGAGTTTTCGTTCAGGGCGTACGTTAACGGCAAGACAGATCTGACACGCGCAGAAGCTATCCGCGAAATTATTGACTCACGCACAGATGAGAGCCGCAGTCGTGCTGCAGGACGCCTTTCCGGGGCGCTGTTTGACGAACTGGCCCGGGTAAAAGGTCTCTTGATACGGACGACTGCTTCAATTGAGGCGGAAATTGAGTATCCGGAAGATGAGGAGACAATAGCAGACGCCTTTGACCCGGCAGAACTGAGTGAAGCCCGTGGTGCCCTTTCCCGGCTTGCAGACACGTGGGCCGGCGAGAAGCTGTATCAGGACGGTGTGCGCATTGTCCTTTCTGGCCGCACCAATGCAGGCAAGTCCAGTCTGTTCAATCTGCTTTTAAAGGAAGAGCGGGCGATTGTCTCCGATATTGAAGGCACCACCCGCGACTGGATTGAAAGCTGGGTAAGTTACGGCGGCATTCCCGCCCGCCTTTTTGATACTGCAGGACTGCGCCAGTCAGACGACGTTATTGAGCAGTCTGGCGTTGAGCGTTCCCTTGACCTCGCCGAAGATGCAGACATTGTGCTGTATCTGGCCGACGCCGCCACGGGTCTTCTTTCTGACGATATTGCCAACATTAAGAAACTTTCGTCTTCAAAAGCGGCCGGCACGCAGGCCTTGAAAGCAGGTGATGCCTTATCAGCGGCCGGCGTTTCTGGAAACTCCGGCCTTGAAAGCCGCATGATTCTTGTGTGGAACAAGTGCGACGTTGCAGAAGGAGCGGCGCCCGCTGCCTTGAAG